>DATFQK010000512.1:0-4683 GCA_035264345.1 Gemmatimonadales bacterium
GCCACCACCGAGACCCTGGCCTATTGCTGGGGAGAAAACTTTACCGGGCAGCTGGGCGATGGCACCACGACCCCGCGGTCGGTACCCACGGCAGTGCTTGGGGGCCGTAAATGGAAATCAGTACGCGCCGGCGGTCTCCACACCTGCGGGGTGACCACGGACAACCGGGCGTTCTGCTGGGGGCGTGACAGCGAGGGGCAGGCCGGGGATGGCGCCCCCGAGAACACCTGGCGGCTGCGTCCGGTTCTGGTCGCCGGCGGGCTCAGTTGGCGTCAGGTCATTCCCGGGTGGCTCCATACCTGCGGTGTGACCACGAGCAATAAGGGATACTGTTGGGGGAACGGAACCAGCGGCCAGATCGGCGACGGCAAGACCTTCGAGCGCCACGGGCCCGTGCTGGTGGCAGGGGGCCGGAGCTATCGCCAGGTTGCCGCCGGCATCTCCCACAGCTGCGGAGTCACCACCGACGATCGCGCCTTCTGCTGGGGAGGCAATGCGGACGGACAGCTGGGCGACGGAACCACCACCAGCCGCCTGAAGCCGGTGGCGACAGCCGGCGGCCACCAGTTCACCCGCGTGGGAATTAGCTACGTAAGCTGCGGGGTGACGACTGCCGGCAAGGGGTATTGCTGGGGCCGGAATAGCGTGGGACAGCTGGGTGATGGCACTACGACCAACCGCACCCGGCCGGCACCGGTATCCGGCGGACTCCTGTTCAGAGAGATAAGCCCGGGAGATGACGCCGACACCGACCACAGCTGCGGTCTCACCACCGGTGGTAAGGTCTACTGCTGGGGCGAGAACGATCATGGCGCACTTGGTGACGGAACCATCAACGACAGCTCCACACCGGTGCCGATAGACGATCCGGCGTAGTGTCGGGCTACACCCGCTTCTTCGCGCTTCCCTTCTTCCAGAACGGCCGGCTGACGACCTCAGCCGGCATTCGTTCGCCCCGCATCTCGACATCGAATGTGGTGCCGACCTTGGCGGCGGCGGCGGGGAGATAGGTGGTGCCGATGGGCACACCGAGCGAGGGACTCATTGTGCCACTCCGCACGATGTCCACTTCTCTGTTCGAGGAGTAGACCGGATATCCGTGCCGGGGAAAGCCACGCCCCTGGAGCTGAAAGCCAACCAGCTTCCGGGTGACGCCTCGGGCCTTCTGGGCTTTAAGCGCCGTGTCACCGGTAAAGGGACAACCCTTGTCCAGTTTCACGATCCAGCCCAGTCCGGCCTCCAACGGCGTGGTGGTGTCGTCAATCTCGTTGCCGTAGAGGGCGTAGCCCATCTCCAGCCGAAGCGAGTCCCGGGCCCCCAACCCGATCGGCTTGGCGCCGGCCCGAATGACAGCCTCCCAGATCTCGGGAGTCTCCCGCTCCCGGCAATACAGCTCGAAGCCGTCTTCGCCGGTGTAGCCGGTGCGGGAGATGAAGCACTCCGCGTTGGCCACCCGGCCGGAGGCGAAATGGTAGTAGCCGATATCGCTCAATTGAGTTCGGGTCAGCGGCTGCAGCAGCGACTCGGCCTGAGGACCCTGCACCGCGAGGAGGCCGACCTCACTGGAAATATCCTTGAGCCGCACGTTGGCGCCGCCTTTCTGGTCCACCATGTGCTCCCAGGCCTTGGCCGTGTTCGAGGCGTTCACCACGATCATCAGCTTGTCCTCGAACCGATACACCGTGCAGTCGTCCACGAAGGTGCCTTCGGGGGTGAGGATGCCGGAGTACTGAACCCCGCCCGGCTTGAGCGCCGCTACGTCATTGCACGTGATCCGATTGACGAAGGCATTCCGGTCCGGGCCGGTAATCTCGAACTCACCCATGTGGGACACATCGAAGATGCCCGCGGTGGTGCGGACGGCGTGATGCTCCGCCAGGATCCCGCTGGGGTACTGCACCGGCATCTCCCAGCCGGCAAAGGCGACGAGTTTGGCACCTAGTGCCTTATGGGCCTCGTATAAGGAAGTGCGCTTCAGGGCCTGAGCAGTGGTCATTTCTTACCTCGGGACTTTGGTCCCTTCCCCCTCGCTCCGCTCGGGGTCAGGGTGACAACCCCTCGCGATGGGCCTTCCCCGCTCACGCTTTTCTTTTCCCGCTCACCGCTCACGCTTTTATCTCCCATCAAAACCGCCATAATGGCCTTCTGGACGTGAAGCCGGTTCTCCGCCTCATCCCAGACCCTGGACTGCGGCCCCTCGATCACGTCTTCCGAGACCTCCTCGCCCCGATGGGCCGGGAGGCAGTGGAGGAAGATGGCGCCCCGGTCCGCCAGCTTCATCAGATCGCCGTTCACCATGTATCCCTGGAATGCCCGGGCCCGCTGTTCCTGCTCTTCTTCCTGGCCCATGGAGGCCCAGACGTCGGTGTTGATCACATGCGCCCCGTGGACCGCCTCTTCCGGTTCCGTCGTGAGTGTGATGCGGGCCTTGCTTCGGTTGCGCTCCAGGATGTCTGCATTCGGCTCGTAGCCCTTGGGGCAGGCCAGGCGAAGCTCGAAGCCGAGGCTCCCCGCCGCGTTGATCCAGCTGTTGGCCATGTTGTTGCCGTCGCCCACCCAGGCCACCACTTTGCCATCCCATCCTCCCAGCGCCTCCCGCACGGTGAGCAGGTCAGCCATCACCTGGCAGGGATGCAGCAGGTCGGTGAGACCGTTGATGACCGGAATGCTGCCGAAGCGGGCCAGCTCCTCCACATCGCTATGATCGAAGGTGCGGATCATGATCCCGTCCAGGTAGCGGGAGAGAACCCGCGCGGTATCCCGGATCGGCTCGCCCCGGCCCAGCTGGATGTCGCGGGATGAGAGGAAGAGCGCGTGGCCGCCGAGCTGAAACGCGCCGACTTCGAAGGAGACCCGGGTCCGGGTGGAGCTCTTGGCGAAGATCATCCCCAGCGCCTTCCCGGCCAGCGGCTTCTCCTTGTAGTCGCGTCGCTTCATCCGCTCGGCCAGAGCGAAGACCGCGAGGAGCTCTGCTTGGGAGAAGTCCGGGATGGAGAGGAAGTGGCGGGCCAAGGTGTCGGGAGTCTAGGGTCTGGGGTCTGGGGTCTGGCGTCTGGGGTCTGCGGTCTGAGTCTGGGTCTGGGTCTGGGTCTGGCGACTAACGCAGCCAATGGTACCCACCACCTGCTCCTATGGCAATCGGAGCCGTTTCACCAAGCGGGCATAGCGAGGATCGGCATGAAGTTGATCGAGCCGGGGATCGATCCGTGGGTACGGCAGCAGCTCGGACCGCTCCACCACCGCCTGTTCCAGTGAGGCAAACGCCTTGTTTCGCTCTCCCAACGCCGCCTGCACGCAGGCCTCGAGATAGGGAGGCACGGCGGTGTGCCAGAAGGGAGGCCGCAAACCTTGCATGATGACGCGTGCCGAATCGGGCTGGCCCGACAGAGCCATGAGCTGAGCCGCTGCAATTCTGGGTACCAGCCGGAGAGGCGCGCGCCGGGCAGCGTTGCTCAAATGGATTCTCGCCCGGCCATAGTTTGCGGCAGCCTGTTCCAGCAAAGCGAGGTCGAAGTGGGGCCGCCAGTTGGTCGAGTCCAGCTGGATTGCCCTGGTCAGGGCCTCGCGGCCCCGCTCGAAGTCGCGAGTATGCAGATAGTGCCAGCCCAGCTGTTCCAGTGCCACCGGTGAGAGCGGAGTCAGCTCCACGGCGCGCAGGCTCATGGCGCGCGACTCCTCGAGCCGGCCCATCGCCAGCAGGAACCTGGCATATGCCGCGTAAGCATCCGGCGATTTCGGGGCCAGCTCGAGCGCGCGCTGGAACTCTTTGTCCGCGCCGGGCCAGTCGCGATAATAGCCCAGTCGGATCTCGCCCAGAACGCGATGCGGCAGCGCCAGCGTGCTGTCGAGCTGCAGGGCCCGGCGGGCCGCGGTCTCGGCGGTGAGGAGGGTGAGGCGAGGCGGGAGCTCCTGCTGAACCCCGGGCATCTGAGCCTCCGCCAGCGCCGCATAGGCCAGGGCAAAGCTCGAGTCGAGCTGAATTGCCTGACTGAAATAGCTCACGGTCTGAGCGGCGTCCCGGCTGTCGCCTCGAGCCAGAAGATATTTCCCCGCGATGTAGGCATCATATGCCTCTGTGCTCGACGTGGGACCACGCCGGGCTCCGAAAACGGAATCGGCACCGGGAACTCGCAGGGTCAGCGCGATGGCCCGGGCGATCTCGTTCTGGACTTGCAGCAGATCGGAGGCGCCCGACTCGTAGGTCTCCGACCAGAGATCGAAGCCTTCGCCCACGTCCACCAGCTGAGCGGTCACTCGAATGCGCCCGGCCGCTCGGCGTATGGTGCCCTGGAGAACGGTCCCAACGCCCAACTCCTCTCCCACATCCACAGGATTAACCTGACTGCCGTTGCCCCATGGCCACGGTAGCTCCGCCACGCTGAGATGGCGCAGCTGGCTCAGACCCCGGGTCAGCTCGGTGCCGATTCCGTAGCCGAGGTAGTTGTCGGAGGAGTCGGGGTTGGTATTGAGAAACGGAAGAACGGCAATAGAGCTGGGCCGGGGCTTGACGATCACAGGCTGCTGGACCGGTGGAGCGTTGAACCGGAGCCAAAGACTCACCAGCAGGAGGCCGGACACGGCGACACCGAACAGCCGCCAGTGAGGCGGAATCCGGCTCAAACCTGCGCCGAGTCGTGCTACCGAGCTCTCAGGCATGTTCGAGTATAGAATGGCCGGCGCGAG
>DATFQK010000513.1:0-2348 GCA_035264345.1 Gemmatimonadales bacterium
CGGCCGTTCGAGTACGGCTACTTCCACAGCACCGGCCAGGCCCGGCTTACCGTCCCCACGGGAAGAGTCGACGTGGAGGTGTCCCGCGGCCCGGAGTACCGGGTGGAGCGGCGGTCGCTGCAGATAAAGTCGGGCGCGACGATGCCGCTTCGGATTGTGCTCCAGCGGCTGGTGAATCTGCCGGCCGACGGCTGGTACAGCGGAGACCTTCACATCCACATGAACTACGGCGGCAACTACCGCAATACTCCCCGCCGGCTGGCGGCGCAGGCCCGGGCAGAGGACCTCCACCTGGTCGAGAACCTGATCGTGAACAAGGAGGGAAGGATACCGGACCTCTCCTGGTTCACCGGGCGGCCCGACCCGGCGTCCCTGCCGGGGACCGTGATCGTGCACGACCAGGAGTACCACACCAGCTACTGGGGACACGTCGGTCTTCTGGGGCTCACCCGGAACATTCTGCTGCCCGCGTATTCGGGATATGTGAATACCGCGGCAGCAAGCCTCTACCCAACCAATGCAGCAATCATGGATCTGGTGCACCAGCAGGGAGGGATCGCGGGGTACGTTCACCCGTTCGACAGCTATCCCGAGCCGGGCGACTCCAGCAAACCGCTGACCAACGAGCTGCCAGTGGACGTCGCGTTGGGGAAGGTCGACTACTACGAGGCCCTGGGATTCGTCGACGACTACGTCGCCACGGCCAGGGTCTGGTATCAGCTGCTCAACTGCGGGTTCCGCCTGCCGGCCGGAGCAGGGACTGACGCGATGGCAAACTTCGCATCACTCAGAGGCCCGGCGGGGCTCAATCGGGTATTCGTCCGGAGCGGCGCGCCGCTGGAGCGGGGCCGCTGGCTGGCCGCGCTGAAAGCGGGACGAAGCTTTGCGACCAACGGCCCACTGCTCGGCTTTACGCTGGAGGGCAAGGGACTGGGCGAGGAGATAAAGGTCCTGCCGGAGAAGAAGCAGCTGGTGGCTCGAGTGACCCTCCGGTCATTCGTGCCGGTGAACCACCTGGAAATCGTGCGCAACGGTGCCGTGGTCTCCGAGATCCCACTGCCCAAGTCCCGGACGAGCGTGTCCACCGAGGTGAAGCTGCCGCAGCAGGGAAGCGGATGGTATCTGCTCAGAGCCCGGGCGAATGCTCCGGAGTACCCGGTGCTCGATGTCTACCCCTACGGGACGACCAGTCCGATCTATGTGACCGTGGGGGGAGAGCCGATCCGCTCCGACGAAGATGCTCACTACTTCATAGCCTGGCTGGACCGGCTCCGGGCCGGGGCTCAGGGGAACACCGACTGGAACAGCGAAGCCGAAAAACAATCAACCCTGGACCTGATCGCGCGAGCGCGACAGGAATTCGAGCGGCGGCTGAGCCATTGACGATGCGATCACTGTTCCGAGCCGGACTGCTCGCTGCCTCGATCGGCCTCGTATCGTCAGGCCACGCCTTCTCCCAGACTGTCCGGCCCCGGCTCCTGGTGGTCATCTCGATCGACCAGTTTCGTCCCGATTACCTCCAGCGGTTTCGGCGCTACTTCGGCCCGGTCGGGTTCAATCTGCCGCTGAGCCAGGGGGCCCAGTTTACCCAGGCGCAGTACCAGTACAGCATCACCCAGACCTGCGCCGGGCATGCCGTCATCCTCACAGGGAGCTACGCCAACTCGAACGGCATCGTGGCGAATACCTGGTACAACCCGGCGCTGCGCCGGACGGAATACTGTGCGGCGGATACCGCGGCCAAGCTGATCGGCGCGAGCTCGGAGGGGCGCTCGCCCCGCAATCTCCGGGACTCAACGGTGGGGGATGCGCTGAAGCGGGCCACGCGAGGACGGAGCCGGGTGATCGCCATTGCCGGCAAAGACCGATCGGCGATCATGATGGGAGGCCATCTGGCCGATGCGGTCTACTGGACCGAGGACACGCTGATGGTCAGCTCCACCTATTACATGAAAGAGCTTCCGCCCTACGTGAGCCGGTTCAACACCAGCGGCGCGATCACTAAATACCAGGGGCGGACCTGGAACCATGTGCTGCCGGCGGCCGCGTACTCGATCGCCGGCAGGGACAATGTGGCGGCGGAGGAAGACCCCGGAGGCATGGGCCGGACCTTCCCCCATCAGCTCGCCACCGGGGCCTCAACCAAACAGTTCATGGAGGGGTTCGAGACCTCCCCGTTCGAGAATGAGGTGCTGATCGATTTCGCGATGGAGGTGGTCCGGGCCGAGCACATGGGTGGGGACGAAGATCCCGACCTGCTCGCGATCGGCTTCTCCGCCAACGATCTGGTGGGCCACAGCTACGGGCCGGACAGCCACGAGGTCATGGACATCACCATCCGGACCGAC
>DATFQK010000514.1:0-2560 GCA_035264345.1 Gemmatimonadales bacterium
GGAGGGCCGTCCAGAGCAGCCGAATGGTGCATATGGCGATGGGGCGGATGCGCATGGTCGCCCGCGGGATCGGAGCCACCCTGGGCCTGGGCCACTCCGGTGCTGAGACCAAGTAATAGGGGGAGGGAGGCGAACACCCGGATCAGACGTCGGGCGACAGTGGGGGCGGTATATGAAGCGCGAGGCATGTCCGACTCCATGTTGAGGTTCTTCCAGTTGCCGGGCTTTTCGGGCCGCAGCAAACTGAAGGTCATGGACTGCTCATTTCGACTTCAGGGGGTTTACGCGGCGGGGAGGCCGAACGTTGGGCGGGACTGCCCAACATCCCTGAGTAGCGCCCGTATATGGAGCTGAGCCCGCCTGAACCACCTCAACCCGGGCCTGTGGCCGCCTGGACCAGGAGATTGTCATCGCGAGGTTCGCCCGGGCCGGGAGAGCGGCCTGATCATGGAACAGGTGTTGGCGGTTGCCCTGCCTGAGAACACCGACGTCAACGACGAACGCGACCTGATCGTCCGGGTCCAGGCGGGCGACCGGTCGGCATTCGATCTGCTGGTAAGGCGGCATCTTTCCCGGGCGCGCCTGATTGCGAAGCGCCTGATGCAAAATCCTGACGACGCCGACGATCTGGTGCAGGACGCGTTCTTGAGAGCGCTCGAGCGCATCGCTACCTTCGACCCCTCTCGGTCGTTCGAACCCTGGTTCACTCGCCTGCTGGTGAATTTGGGGCGCGACCAGCACCGCAAGCAGACGGTACGCCGAACCGAATCTCATGATCCTGAGGCCATCCCCGGCGGGACCAGGCCGGACCGGGAGGCGGAACGCTCCGAGCTCCGAAGCTCCTTGAGGGAGGCCCTCGCATCCCTGCCCGACCGGCAACGATTGATCGTGACACTGTTCGAGATCGATGGGCGCTCAACCGAGGAGATTGCGGGCATGCTGAATGTGAGTCAGGTAACAATTCGGTGGCACCTCCACCAGGCCCGGCGTACGCTGCGAGAGGCGCTAAAAGGGTGGATTGAATGAAGTGGCTTTTCCAGGAGCCCCGGCGAGACCCTGAGCTGGGTGATGCGCTGCGGAAGCTGGAACGGGTCTCCGGTCAGGATGATGCCGACCTGCGTCAGCGAATCCTTGCCGCGGCCACTCCGCAGTTGAATGCCATGCGCTCGCCCAGCCGCCAATGGTGGGAGTGGGTCACTCGATGGATGCCGGTGGCAATTCCGCTCGGCATCGCCGCCTCCCTGGCCGCCGGCTTGATTCTGCCTGCGGCCGAGGAGGTCTCACTCCTTACCGACTACACCACAGAAGCCCTGGGGGACAGCACGCTCCTTGCTGCGGCCTACTCGGAGGAGTCGGACGCGGGTCAGCTGACGGCCCACGTGGTGGCACCGGAGAGCGGTGACTGGCTCTTCGAACAGGCGGTCGCTCGATGACCAACCCCTCTTCACCCTGGCGCCCGGGCGGAAGGCTACTCGCGTTTCTGGTGCTCCTGCTGGTGGCCGTGGCAGGGGGATTTGCGGGAGTGGCCATCGATCGCCGGGTGTTGCTGCCTCATAAATTCGAGGGATATCGGTTCGAGCATGGACCAGGGCCGCACGGCGCGCGGGATCGCGGGTTCCGAAACCGATTTGCTCGCGAGCTTGGGCTGAGCCCCGAGCAACAGACGCGAGTCGATTCGATCATGGAACGTCAGGGCCGCGAGCTGCGGACCATTCGCCACCGGGTCCAGCCCGAGCTGGACTCGATCGTCAGCCGCACCCGACGACAGCTCGACTCAGTGCTAACGCCGGAGCAGCGGAAGAAGGCGGAGGAGATCCGGCGGAAGCACCCACGCCCGCCCGGGCCGCGCGCGGGAGACGGTCCACCTCTTGACCCCGGTGGCCCGCCACCCGAAGGCCCGCCTCGCTAAGGATCTGGTTGCGGGCTGGCAATCCCGGCCGTGAGGCTCTAGCCTTTCTGAGGACCCTTACTTCTGGACATGACGCCCGCCGCCAGATTTCCAGCTCCCGATTCGCGGCTGCTCACTACGAATATTGAAGGCCCGCCCAGCGTGGGGGTCTCCACCGGCCGGTCGGCCCTTCCTGAGGACCTTCTCAAGGAAGCGGCTCACCGGGTGGGGATCGTATGTCTCGCCACCGCTGCGCTCTTGGCCGCCAACTTCGTATTGGTGCACTTCGTCCATCGATTGCCCGGTACGCTGCAAGATGAGCAGCTGGCTCGGCATGCCGAGGGGGCCCCGGTGTTCGATCTGGTGGGAGGGGCCACCTTCCTCCTGTCCATCTCGCTCTTCTGGTACACCCGCCGAAGCAGGCGGAGCGCGCGATTTCTGCTCGACCTCGCGCTGGTGTACGAGGTCCTCATCGCGCTTTCGATCGGACTCCTGGATTACGCGGTGGGATCCCCAGCCGGAGTTTCCTGGATAGCGGTCATCATCCTTCTCTTTCCCTCGGTCATCCCGAGCGTCCCCTGGAAGTCGCTTCTTGCCGCCCTAACGGCCGCCTCGATGGACCCGCTTGCTGCCATGTTCTGGCGTTCACAGGGAGTCGAGACCCCGGGCCTC
>DATFQK010000515.1:0-11051 GCA_035264345.1 Gemmatimonadales bacterium
CCCTGGAGGAGCTCGCTCGTTCGGGCACCGGAGGTACCGTCCCCAGCACCTTCACCACAGGCTACCGATACGCAGGACTCGGATACACCACCGTCTTCGATGCCGCTGTCGCTCCGGTGGCCGCCCGGCATAGTCACGCCGAGCTGGACGATACGCCCTGCGTGGACGGTGGAATCTTTGTGCTGATGGGAAACGACGAATACCTCCTCCGCCAGGTTGCCGCGGGCGAGCGCGAGCGGGCTCGAGACTACGCGGCGTGGCTGCTGGGGTCCGCCGGCGGGTACGCTATCAAGATCGTGAATCCGGGTGGCATCGAGGCCTGGAAATCAGGACAGCGCAACCTCAGCGGACTTGACGAGCCTTTGAAAGGCAGAGGGATTACCGCCAGAGACATTCTGGAGACGCTGGCTACCGCCGGCAATGAGATTGGCCTGCCTCATCCGGTTCACATCCACTGCAATAACCTCGGGATGCCGGGCAATGTGGACGTCACGCTCGCCAGCATGCGGGCCCTCGCCGGTCGACGGGCACACTTCACCCATCTGCAATTTCACAGCTACGGGGGACCTGGATGGCGATCGGCGGCGGTCCCGATCATGGAATACGTCAATGGTCATCCCGAAGTGAGCGTCGACGTAGGACAGGTCATGTTTGGGCCTGCCACCACCGTCACCGCCGACGGGCCGGTGGAGTATCTGCTGCATCGGAGCAGTGGGCGCAAATGGCTGAACCTGGACATCGAGCTTGAGACGGGCTGCGGCATTGTTCCCATTGTCTACAAGGACAAGGCTGCCGTCAGCGCATTGCAATGGGCCATCGGACTCGAGCTGTTCCTCCTGAGCCAGGACCCCTGGCGAGTGATTCTCTCGACTGACCATCCCAATGGAGGCTCATTTCTTTCCTATCCTGCACTGATTCAGCTGCTGATGGACAAATCGGTCCGGGATGACCGGCTGAAGCAGGTCAACCCAAAGCTCCTGGCCGGTTCCGCGCTGGCTGACGGGCTTGCGAGAGAATACACCCTCAATGAGATCGCGATCATCACCCGGGCTGGACCAGCCCGGCTCCTGGGACTCAAGCAGAAAGGGCACCTCGGAGTCGGCGCCGACGCCGATGTCACGGTATATAGCCGGGACCCCGATATCGCCCGGATGTTTGCCTCGCCCCGGTTCGTGCTCAAGGGCGGCACTCTGATTGTAGAGGAGGGACAACTCCGGAGAGCTCCTGCCGGCCGCAGGCTTCGGTTGGCCCCCGCTTACGACAACGCCCTGCTTCCCGACCTGCGCGGGTACTTTGACGCGTACTCCACGGTGTCCTTCGCAAACTACCCGGTACAAGAGCTTCGGGATGACCCGCTTCCACTCTAGGTTCGCGGCGCTATGAAGATCCGCGGTGTGGTCATAGAAGACACCTTCGCCGAAGCCTTTACCATGCGAGTGGCCCGGATCATCATCACCGGCAGCAGTATGCGCTGGGTTCGTGCTGCCGCGCTGAAGCTCACCGGTTTTGCCACTTCGGTCATCGGCTGCAAGGTGGAAGCCGGCATCGAGCGGGAGCTGCCCGCGTCAGGAACTCCGGACGGTCGTCCGGGGGTCAGCCTGCTGCTCATGACCATGAGCAAGGACGATCTGGGAAAGCGGCTCATCGAGCGGATCGGTCAAACCGTGCTGACCTGCCCCACCACCGCCTGCTACGACGGGTTCCCCGACGCAGCTGACCGGGTGGGTGTGGGATCGGCCTTGAGGTTTTTCGGTGACGGGTTCCAGGGAAGCAAGGTGATCGGCGGCGAGCGGTTCTGGCGTATTCCCGTCATGGAAGGCGAATTCCTGGTGCAGGAAAAGTTCGGCATGATCAAAGGGGTGGGCGGCGGCAACTTCCTGATTCTCGGGCGCAGCGCTGAGACTGCTCTCGAGGCAGCCGAGCGAGCAGCTGACAGCATGGCGTCTCATGATGGGGTCATTCTTCCCTTCCCCGGCGGGGTGGTGCGCAGCGGCAGCAAAGTTGGCTCTCGGAGAAGTAAGACCATGATCGCGTCGACCAACGACGCCTTTTGCCCTACGCTGCGCGCGGTCACCAAGACCGCTTTGCCCGACGAGGTCAACTCGGTGCTCGAGATCGTCATCAACGGCACCGACGCCGCCTCGATCGCGTCGGCAATGAGGGTCGGTATCGATGCGGCCTGCCGTGAGGGGGTAGTGGCCATCAGCGCCGGCAATTACGGGGGAAAGCTCGGCCCCCACCATTTCCATCTGCGGAAGATCATGGAGGGAAATGGGGCATGAGCGATGGACTCACCGCCCGGTTGAAGAGCTCCCTGGAGCAGCGGGTGGATTGTTCCGCCGTTCTCACGGCTCCCTTGGCCACGCTCACCGCTAAGGAGCTCGCGCAGCGCACGGTGGACCTGGAGCGGGACGGCCGCGTGCCGCTGGGTGAGCTCTTCGAGATCAAGGGGAATCCTGCGGGCCGAATCCGCTTCACCGGTGACCTGAGTCGGGCAGACCGGCTTGCAGCGGGCCTCAGCGAAGGGGCCGTAACCGTCGAAGGTAATCTCGGAGATGAAGCGGGGCTCGGGATGGCCGCGGGTGCGCTCGTCATAGAAGGCAACGCCGGCGCACGCACCGGAGCTGCGGCACCCGGTTTCAAGCGAGGCATGACCGGTGGGGAGCTGGTCGTGCAAGGCTCGGCTGGAGCTGAGGCCGGGGCGTCGATGCGCCGAGGAATGCTCGCGATCGGCGGAAGAGCCGGAGACCGCGCCGGACTCGGAATGATCGCGGGCAATATCGTCGTGTTTGGGACCGCTGGTGAAAACGCGGGACTCTGGTCCAAGCGCGGCTCCATCGCCGCGCTGGGTGGCATCACTCCGCCGGCCAGCTATGCGTACGCCTGCACCTATCAGCCGATCCACCTCAGAGTGATGCTTCTGCGATTGCAGACCTTATATGGAATACGGGTTCGCAAGCGACAGCTGGCCGGGCTCTATCGGCGCTATAGCGGAGATCTCGCGGAGCTGGGCAAGGGAGAAATTCTCGAATGGATGGGGACATGACCACACTGGAGCTGCATACCACGTCGTTACGGATGAATGAAGCCGCCCACGAAATCGCCGACGGAATGGCAGATCTGGCCGAAGCCCTCAGGGTGAGAACCTTCCGACTCCCCGGTGGTGCCCGGGTCATTGATGCCGGCGTGGAAGTGGACGGTGGGCTCGAGGCCGGGCTGGCGCTGGCGGAGATCTGTATGGGTGGGCTGGGCAACGTGACAATGAGTCCGCTGCAAATCGGCGGCGAATCTCACCCCGGCGTTCTCGTCTGGACCGACCACCCGGCTATCTCCTGCATGGCGTCCCAGTATGCCGGGTGGGCCGTGTCGGTGGGCAAGTTCTTCGCGATGGGATCGGGACCGCTCCGAGCTCACGCCCGGGTGGAACGCGAGCTGTTCGAGAAGCTGGGATACGAGGAACGCGCAGACGAAGGGGTGCTGGTGCTGGAGGGACGCACGCTCCCCACCGATGAGGTGGCTGCGTGGGTGGCCGAGAAGGCGCGGCTCCAGCCGGCGCAGCTCACGTTCGTCATTGCTCCGACCGCGAGTCTAGCGGGCGGGGTTCAGATCTCGGCGCGGATCGTTGAGACCGGACTCCACAAGATGGAAACCCTGGGGTTCGATGTACGCCGGGTGCTGAGCGCGGTTGGCACGGCGCCGCTGCCTCCCGTGGCCAAGAACGATCTTCGGGCTATTGGCCGAACCAACGACTGTATCCTCTACGGCGGCCAGGCCCGGTTCACGGTTCGCGCGGCAGATGCCGAGCTGGAGAAACTGTCCCAGCAGGTCCCGGCTTCGGCGTCACGGGACTACGGCACGCCGTTCTACGAGATCTTCCAGCGCTATGAGGGTGACTTCTACAAGATCGATCCCTTGCTCTTCAGCCCGGCAGAAGTGTGGCTGACCAGCACCGAAACCGGCCGCACCTTTCATGCTGGACGACTGAACCCCGAAGTTCTCAACGCCTCACTGTACAACCTCTAGCCCGGAGCCTTCGATGCGACGTCCGACGATGTGGCTGGTTTCCGCCTTAGCGCTTGCCGCCTGCAGGCCGGCCGCCGACAAAAACGTCGAGAGTCGGACAGGAGATACGACATCCGCCGCGGCGCCTGCTTCAGCTGGCCCCATGGCCATTGTGACGGTGCTGTACAACCACCCCAAAGACACCGCTGCCTTCGAGAAGTACTATGCCAGCACGCATCTTCCGCTGGTGCAGGCCAATCAGCGAGAGATTGGTTTCGTGCGGGCAGACCTCACCAAGTTCTCCTCCACCACTGACGGCAAGAAGCCGACGTACTACCGCCAGGCTGAGCTGTATTTCAAGTCGATGGACGACCTCAAGAACGGTGTCGCTACCGCGGGGTTCAAGAAGGTTGCCGACGACCTGGCCAACTTTGCCACCGGTGGTCTGACCGGAATGATTGCCACCGCCGGCAATGCACACGAGACCGGATCGGGCAGCACACCGGCAGCAATCGTGACGGTCATCTACAAGACTCCCAAGGACACTGCCGCCTTCGAGAAGTACTACTCGGAGACTCACCTGCCCCTGGTCACCAGCAACAAGAATGACATCGGCTTCGAGCGGGCCGAGCTCACCAAGTTCTCGTCCAACCTGGATGGAACTCCTCCCAGCCGGTATCGCCAGGCGGAGCTCTATTTCGGGTCCATGGCGGCCCTGAAGAAGGGTGTCGCCACTCCCGGCTTCAAGAAGGTCGCCGGAGACCTGTCCAAGTTTGCCACCGGAGGGTTCGACGCCCTGATCGGAGCGGAGACCAAGTAACGTGCGTCTGGCAGTGCTCGCCGCCCGCACCGGCTGGCACACTCAGCAGCTGGAGCAGGCGGCGGCCGCGCGGGGGCATCAGGCCGTAGTCCTTCCTTATGAAGGCCTGGTAGCGACCATCGGGCCTCACGCCGCGCTTCGCAGCGACGGAACAGATCTGGACGCGATGGATCTGGTGCTCGCCCGGATCATTCCATCGGGATCGCTGGAGCAAATCGTCTTCCGGGTCGATGCACTGCATCGGCTGGAAGATCGCGGTATGAGGGTCATCAACTCGCCCCGCGCCATCGAGCGTACAGTTGACAAGTTCTGGACTTCGGCCCTCCTGGAACAATGCGGCATAGCTACACCTGAGACTGTGGTGTGCGAACGGCCCGAAGAGGCGATCCAGGCCTTCCGAAAGCTGCAGGACGTCATCGTCAAGCCGCTGTTTGGATCCATGGGGTTGGGAATGGTCCGAGTTCAGGATGAGGAAATGGCCTTCCGGGTATTCCGTACGCTCGAGCAGATCCGGGCCGTCTATTACCTGCAGCGCACGGTGGACCACGATGGGGTGGATGTCAGGGCGTTCGTGATCGGAGGCAAGCTCTTCGCGGCCATCGAACGCCGAGCTTCCGGCTGGCGTACCAATCTGGCCCGCGGCGCGGCCGCGCAGCCCATAAAGCTTTCGGAGGATGCCAAGACCCTGGCCCTGCGGGCCGCCGCGGCGGTCGGCGCAGCTTACGCGGGAGTCGATCTGGTTACCGATCGCGACGGACGGACCCACGTTCTCGAGGTCAATGGAATACCCGGATGGAAAGGATTACAGCAGGCCACAGGGCTGGACGTAGCGGGAGCGCTGATCGACTACCTGTCAGCCCGCAGCGGGTGATCACCCCGCCCGAGGTTGCCGCCGCTGGGCAGCTCGCGTGCTTGCTGGAAGTAAGCGCGCCAAAACCGGGCAACGTATCGCCCGATCGTCATTTTCACGACACGCGATATGAGGATTTCCTGGCCAGCGCCGTGGCGATCGGGCCGGCGCTGGCCCAGGCGCATACCGCTCCCCTGGGGAGAACCATACGCCGCGCGGTAGAGGACACGCTGCGCTGGACCCGCTCCAACACCAATCTCGGCATCGTGCTTCTGCTGGCGCCGCTTGCCCGCGCTGCACTCCAGGACCAGGGAGACCTCCGTCATCGGCTTCGCCGGGTACTGTCAGAGACCACGGTGGACGATGCGGTGGAGGTCTATGCGGCCATCCGGCAGGCCCGACCAGGAGGCCTGGGACGCTCCAACGTGGAGGACGTGGCCGGCCGGCCAACAGTCACTCTGCAGCAGGCCATGGCTCTCGCTGCCGAGCGCGACGGCATTGCCCGGGAGTACGTCACCGGCTTTGCCCGGACCTTCGAGATCGGAGTACCCGCGCTGGTCGCCGCTCGTCGCGAGGGACTGACCTGGACCGATGCGGCAGTCGAGACCTATCTGGCCTTGCTCGAGAGTGGGGCCGACACTCACATTGCCCGAAAGCTGGGAGTCGAAGAGGCAGAGATGGTATCCCGGAAAGCCCGAGAGGTGCGCGCCGCGGGAGGAACCCGGTCCTCGGCCGGCCGCCAGGCCCTCACCGAGCTGGATCGGGAGCTGCGCGACCCGCGTAACCGCCGCAACCCCGGAGCCACCGCGGATCTGACGTGTGCGGCGCTTTTTGTCGTTATACTAGATGGTGGCTGGGATCGTTAGGAGAACCGCCATGCAGAGCAATTTTCGCGTGCAGGTCAGCAAGGACTACCTCGTCTTTGCGTCCGCCCATTTCATCACCTTCAAGGGCCATCAGTGCGAATCGCTCCACGGCCATAACTACCGGGTGGGCGTGGCGGTCGAGGGCGCTGTCGATTCTGAGTGTCTGTTCGTCCTCGACTTCAGCGTGCTGAAGCAGATCACCCGGCAGTTCGTCGACACCATCGACCACAAGGTGCTGCTGCCCACGCTGAATCCGAAGCTCGCTTTCCGAGAGGAGGGAGACCGGGTGGCGGTGGACTACTTTGGCCAGCCGACCTATGTCTTTCCCCGCCGGGATTGCGCCCTCATTCCCATCCCGAACAGCACCGCCGAAATGCTGGCCCAGTATCTCGGCACGCTGGTGCGGCAGGAGCTGAGCACCCGGGGCTACACCCACCTCACCAGCCTCGACCTCGAGGTGGAAGAGAACTACGGCCAGTCCGCTACGTACCACGAAGCGCTGGTTCCGGACTGACCTGACTGGGACACCGCGGCCAGGTCTGCCGGGGTCAACTTTCCACTATGAATCGCGCTCGCCACCAGCGCTCCGTCGCAGCCGGCGTCGCGCATCCTCTCCAGGTCCAGCCGGGTCAGCACGCCACCTCCAGCCAGCAACCGGGTGCCGGGTAACCGCTGCCGCAAGGATTCCAGCAATCCCAGGTCCACGCCGCACCCAGTGCCCACCCGGCCCAGATCCAGAACCAGGAGCGATCCTGCCCCGGCCGCGGTGGCTTGTTCTGCAAGGGTCAGCGGATCGGGACCGGCACCTCGGGCGTCCTGCATGGCTGGATGGACGATCGGATTACCCAGACGGAGGTCCAGGCTGAACACCACCCGAGGAGGACCGACCAGGTCTGCAATAGATTGAAGGTCCGAGAAGGCCTGCAGGGTTTCCAGCCCGACCACGACGTCACTGGCGCCGCAGGAGAGCACTTCGAGAGCCCCCTCCGGCAAATGGGTTCCCGCGTCCACGATCAACGACCCGGAGAATCCGGTGTGAAAGGCCGCCAATTCTCGAAGCAGTGTGCGCTGGACCGCCCTTCCCTGAATGGCATCCAGATCTGCAACATAGCACTCGTGAATGCCGAGGATCGAATGGAAGGCGCGCAGCACAGCGACTGGGTCTCCGACCTGGTCGGATACCAGCTTCGATTTCAGGGGTGCATACCGGCTGCGGTCGCCCCCCTGGGCGTGCACTGCGATCCCACCCGCAACATCGAGAACTGGAATGATCTGCATCGTCCTTGCCCACCTGCAGGTTCTCCATGACCTCAGCCGTGCTGGGCTGGGATATCGGAGGCGTCAACACCAAGGTCGCGCGGATTGACCCGGACCAGGCCTCAGCCCCCGAGGTCGTCAGTATCGCGTACCAGCTCCAGTACGATCTCTCGGCCTTACCTTCGGTGCTCCGCTCCGCTGCCGATCAGCTCGGGGCCACTCCGCACGACCAGCACGGCATCACCATGACGGCGGAGCTCTCCCAGGCATTCCGGACCAAACGAGAAGGCGTGGGCTTCGTGCTGGACGCGCTGGAATCGGTATTTCCGTCCGACAGCCTGCACGTATACACGGTGCCCGGAGAATTCGTCAGGCCCGAGGCTGCGCGATCCCGGAGCCTTGAGGTGGCCGCCTCGAACTGGTCCGCTATGGCGCGCTGGGTGGCCCGCACTATCTCCACCTGCATCCTCATCGACGTCGGCAGCACAACCACGGATCTCATCCCCATCGTGGACGCCGAAGTCCGCGCCGAGGGCAACACCGATCCGGACCGATTGCTGACCGGGGAACTGGTGTACACCGGAGCGATTCGAACCCCGGTGGAGGCAGTGACGACCAGGGTTCCACTTCGGAATGGAAGCGCCGGCGTCTCGGCAGAGGGATTTGCTCTGATGGGCGACGTGCATGTCTGGCTCGGCCGCCTGAGCCCAGAGGACTACAGCTCACCTACGCCGGATGGCAGGCCCGTCACCAGGGAATACGCCGGCGAGCGTCTTGCCCGGGTGGTCTGCGGCGACCGCGAGATGCTCGATGAGCAGGCGATCACGGGCATTGCAGTGGCCCTCGCCCGGGCGCAGCGCGATCTCATAGTGGGGGCATTGCGCGGGCTGAAAAGGCGACATCCGACCATAGAGACCGCCGTCCTGGCCGGGCTGGGAGAATTTATCGGCCGCGAAGCCGCCGAGTGCGCCGGCTTTAGGGTGGCACCCCTGGCGGACCAGATCGGCGCTGTCGCCATTACCGCACCGGCGTTCGCCGTGGCAAGCTTGCTCCGTGATAACCTGATGCTGAAATCGTGATGAATCACAGCGTGGCGGACCTTTCGGTGATCAAGGTCGGTGGAGGGTTGTCGCGGTTGCGCGGTGCGTTGCAGCGGGCGTGCTCCGAACTTCAAGCGCTCTCCCGGCGCCATCCAATCTTGCTGGTACCGGGCGGCGGCCCCTTTGCCGATGCCATCAGAGCTTTCGAGAGCCAAACCACCCTGTCTCCCGCTGCCTCCCATTGGATGGCGATTCTGGCAATGGATCAGTACGCCTACGTGCTCGCCGATCAGATTGCCGGAGGAGTGATCGTGACCGAGCCGGGCGAAATCGGCGAGGTCCTCTGGGAGGGGAAGATCCCCATCATCGCGCCGGCCCGGTGGATGCGCTCCGCTGACGTGTTCCCTCACAGCTGGGAGGTAACCAGCGACAGCATTGCCGCGTTCGTGGCCGGGGCACTGGGCGCAGCCCGGCTGGCCTTGATCAAGCCCGCGGTGAGCCAAGACCCCGTTGACCGCTATTTCCGAACCGCGCTGCCGGCCGGAATGCCCTGCTTGATTGTGAGCTGGGAACGCCTCGAAGAACTGTCGGAGTGGCTCAGCGGACCGACCGCTGCCGCCGCACACCCGGAGTAACCGGGCCGGAGCGTTTGCGCGTCAGATGCTCCACGAACCGCTCTGCTGGCACCGGCCGTCCTAACAGATAGCCCTGCACCTCGTCACAGCCTTGCTTCTGTAGCAGCGTGAGATGCGCCTCTGTTTCTACTCCCTCCGCAATGACGCGAAGTCCCAGCGCGTGGCCCATGGCGATGATGGCGGTGGTGATGGCTGCGTCATCGGGTTGGATGGCGATCTCCCGAATAAACGACCGGTCGATTTTCAGCGTATCGAGCGGGAAGTGCTTCAGGTAACTGAATGACGAGTACCCGGTGCCGAAGTCATCGACCGCGAGGTGGAGCCCCATGGCCCGGAGGGCATGCAGCGCCTCGCTGCCTTCCCGATGGTGATTCACCAGCACGGTCTCGGTGAGCTCCAGACTCAAATACCTCGGTTCCAGCCCGCTGATCTGTAACGCCCGGCCGATGGTCTCGGTCAACGTCCGCTTCAGCTGCCGGCTGGAGAGGTTGACGCTCACCCGGATCCGGGGGAGTCCGGCGTCCTGCCAGGCGCGGTTCTGCAGGCAGGAGCTCTGCAGAATCCATTCGCCCATCGGAACGATGAGTCCGTTCTCCTCCGCGATCGGAATGAACTCCGATGGCAACAGCAAGCCGAGCTCCGGATGGCGCCAGCGCAACAAAGCTTCCGCCGCCACCACCGTATTGGTGTACGCGTCGACGATCGGCTGGTAATGAACCTCGAACTCGTTCCGCTCCAGGGCCCGCCGCAGATCATTTTCCAGGGTCATGCGCTGCAGCGCGGTCGTGGTCATGGACTTGGAGTAGGTCTGGTAGCTGCTGCCACCCTGCTCCTTGGCCTTGTACATCGCGGTATCAGCGTGCATGAGCAGGGTATCGATGTCCTCACCATCACAGGGGTAGATGGCAATGCCGATGCTGGCGTTCACGAAGATCTCATGGGTCCCGACTCGCACGGGCTGGGCAAAGCTCGAGAGAATCCGCCGCGCCAGCTTGCCGGCATCCTGAGCGTCCTGGAGTCCCGGCATAAGCACGGTAAACTCGTCGCCACCCAATCGGGCCACCTCCGGCGCTATGGTGGTCACGGCTGGTCCCACTTCGTCCTCCCGCTCGCGGCAGCAGCCCCGGAGCCGCGAGGCAACATGGCGCAGGATTTGATCGCCCACCTCATGGCCCAACGTATCGTTGATGCGACTGAAGTGATCGAGGTCAATAAAGAATGCCGCCACCAGCCGCTGGTTCCGGCTGGCCTGCTCCAGGGCATAGGACAGCCGCTCCTTGTACGAGAGTCGGTTGGGCAGGCCGGTCAGGCTATCGTAGTACGCCAGCTCGCGGACCTGCTCCAGCATGCGCGCATTGGCCAGCGCCACCGCGGCCTGGTCGGCCAGCCGGCGTATCTGGTCCCGGTCCTCCTCGGTAGGAGTTAAGTCGAATCGCTCACCCAGGGCGATGATGCCGGAGAGCTGCCGCTGATAGCTGAGCGGCAGCACCAGAAAGGAGTTGGCCCCCAGGCTCGAGAGTGGAGAAAGGTAGGCGGGGATGCTGTCGCCGCTCCTGATCTCCAGAATCTCAGGCCCGGTCA
>DATFQK010000516.1:0-8892 GCA_035264345.1 Gemmatimonadales bacterium
CCAGGCGTAGAGGATCTGGAGGGCGCGGGCTCGGCTCTTCGTCTCAGTCCTGAGCATGGTAGGCCCGAAGTTGACTCAGCGCGTCGGCGGTTTGCAATGCGGCAACCGCAGCCTCGTAGCCCTTGTTGCCCGCGCTCCCGCCGGCGCGGTCGACCGCCTGTTGCAGAGTTTCTACCGTCAGCACGCCAAAGCCCACCGGAATGCCGTGCCGCACCGATACCTCCTGCAGCCCGCGGGCAGCCTCGCCGGCAACGTACTCGAAGTGCGGTGTGTCTCCCCGAATGACGGCGCCGAGAGCCACGATGCAGCTGTAGATCCTGGATTCCGCTGCGACCGCGGCCGCAGCAGGCAACTCGAATGCGCCGGAGAGCCACACTACATCCACCATGTCCCGCTCCATCCCTGCTTCGCGGCAGCCCAGCAGGGCACCCTCGAGGAGCTTGGTGGTAATCAGTTCGTTGTAGCGGCTCACCAGGATCGCCGCCCGCCCGCAGGCGCGCAGCCGGCCGAAGAAGTCGGGCACTGGATCAGTGGGTGAAGAGGTGGCCGAGCTTGTCGCGCTTGACCTGGAGATACGTCCGATTTTCGAGGTTGGGATCGGCCTGCAGCGGCACCCGCTCGACAATCTCGAGACCGTAGCCGTCCAGGCCCACGAGCTTGCGAGGATTGTTCGTCATCACCCGGATGGAGGACAGCCCCAGATCGCGCAGGATCTGCGCTCCGATGCCGTAGTTCCGCAGGTCGGGGGCAAAGCCGAGCCGCTCATTGGCCTGAACCGTATCGGCACCGCTGTCCTGGAGCGCGTACGCTCTCAGCTTGTTGAGCAGACCGATTCCCCGCCCTTCCTGGTCCAGATAGACGATCGCTCCCTTGCCCTCGCGAGCAATCAGCTCCATGGCGCGATGGAGCTGAGAGCCGCAGTCGCACCGCTGCGAGCCGAACACATCCCCCGTGAGACATTTCGAGTGCATCCGGACGAGCACGTTGGGCTCGCCGGCAATGTCTCCGTGCACCAGAGCAACATGCTCGGCTTTGTCGACGTCGTTGCGGTAGCCGATGATGGTGAACTCGCCGAAGTGCGTGGGGATCCGGGCCTCGGCCACGCGATGAACCAGCTGCTCGGTACGGAGCCGGTAGGCAACCAGCTGGGCCACGGTCACGAAGGTCAGTCCATGTTGCTCCGCGATCTCATGCAGTTGTGCCCGTCGGGCCATGGACCCGTCGGGATTCAGAATTTCGCAGATGACGCCGGCCGGATTGAGGCCGGCCAGGCGGGCGAGATCCACGCTGGCTTCGGTCTGACCTACCCGCTGCAACACGCCGCCCGGGCGGGCCCGCAAGGGAAAGACATGACCCGGGCGTCGGAGGTCGGACGGCACCGTAGCCGGATTGATGGCGACGTGGATCGTGGTGGCGCGATCGCTGGCCGAGATGCCGGTGGTGACGCCGAACCGCCGCTGTGCGTCCACGCTGACGGTGAATGCGGTCGAGAGCTCCTCGGTGTTCCGCTCCGTCATGGGAGAGAGGCCGAGCTGATCGCAGCGCTCGCCGGTGAGCGCCAGACAGATCAGTCCGCGTCCGTGAAGGGTCATAAAGTTGATCATCTCGGGCGTGGCCAGCTCGGCGGCACAGACCAGATCGCCCTCGTTCTCGCGATCTTCATCGTCAGCCACGATGATGATCTTGCCGTTCCGGAGGTCTTCAACCGCCTGCTCGATGGTACCAAATGTCGTCACAGGATCCCCGCTTACCGCTGACCGTTCACCCGGTTTTCCCAAAGCGCTTCCACGTATTTGCCGATGGTGTCGGCCTCGAGATGGACCCGGTCGCCCGCTCGACGTTCGCCCAGCGTGGTATGCTGTAAAGTAAACGGAATCAGAGAGATCTGGATCAGATCGGGTTCCAGCTTCGCATTTACCGTGAGACTGACGCCGTCCACGGTGATCGAGCCCTGGGGTACCGATGTGCGCCCGACGGAAGAAGGCACCCGGATGTTCAGCACTCGCGCATCGTCCCTATCCGTCACCGTCTCGACCCGGCCCAGCCCATCCACATGTCCCTGGACCAGGTGCCCGCCCAGGCGGTCACCGAGCCGGAGGGCTCGCTCCAGATTAACCCGTTGCCCGGGGACGTAGTCAGCGAATCGGGTGCGGTCCAGCGAGGTGCGGATGACGTGAGCTTCGAAGGTGCCGTCCGAGAGCTTTTGCACGCTCAGGCAGGCGCCGTCCACCGCGATGCTCTCGCCCAGCTCGAGATCGGAATAGCGGGATCGGATGGTCAGCTCGAGCCCGTTGGCGTTGTGGTTGGCGCGCGCGACGCTGCCTACTTCGGTGATGATTCCAGTGAACATCAGCCTCGATCGATGACCAGCAGGGTATCTTCTCCCAAGGCCCGGCGCTCCACTACCCGCCAACGCTCCGCCTGCTCCAGGTCGCGAGCGGGCAGGCCGGTCAGGGCCGGCACCGCGCTGTCGCCCAACCAGAGTGGTGATTGTAGCCAGTAATAACGATCCACCAGGCCGGCGCCCAGCAGTGCCCCGGCCAGCTGTCCTCCGCCCTCGACCAGCATCGACCCAACGCCCAGTTCGCGCAGCGCCGCCAGAGCGGCGGGCGCATCACCGGCTCGGAGGACGGTCACTCCCGCAGCTTCCAGCCGCTTGATCCGGCCCGGGTCGGCGCTGGGAGAGACCACCACCACCGTTGGGATCTCGGCGGCGCTCCGGACGAGACCCAGCTGGGGACCCAGGTCGGCGGCGCGATCGAAGACTACGCGACGAGGCGGAACTCTGGGCTTGATCGGACCCCGGACAGTGAGGGAAGGATCATCCAGCCGGGCGGTGCGCCCGCCTACTACGATGGCGTCGAAACCCGCCCGGAGCCACTGGACGTAGTCGCGGGCTTCAGGGCCCGAGATCCAGCGAGCCCGGCCGTAGCTGTCGGCGATGCGCCCATCGAGCGTGGTCGCAAGCTTGAGTGCGACGTAGGGGCGCGTGGGATGCTGGATGGAATGGAAAAAGATGGCATTCTGGGCGGCGGCGGTTTCGGCGAGGGGTCCCACCTCGATCTCGATGCCGGCCTGCTGTAGCCGTTCAGCTCCTCTCGAGGCAATCGGATTGGGGTCCCGCAGCGCGGCAACCACCCGCCGGATACCAGAGTGAATGATTGCCTCAGTGCAGGGCGGCTGCTTCCCTTGATGCGCGCAGGGCTCGAGGGTGACAACCATCGTCGCCCCTCGAGCCCGCTCACCCGCGCCGGCCAGTGCTACCGCTTCGGCGTGGCGATCTCCGAATTCAGGATGCCATCCTTCTCCAACCAGCTCGCCCTCCTGCAGGACCACCGCGCCAACCAGCGGATTCGGCTGGACCCGCCCCCAACCTCGCCACGCGAGCTCGAGGGCTCGGCCCATGGCCTCCCGCTCGTTCATACCGCTGCTAGAAGCTCACTCGCAGGCCCAAGCCGGCGAAGAACTTTCCCTGGGTGGTATCAAAGTTTTCGAAATCGGTCGAGAGATTCTGATCCTTGCCACCTTGATACCCCACCTCTCCCGTCAAACGAACCATCGACAGGCTCAGCCCGGCGTTCACGAACCCCAGTACCCGTGAGTTGTTCAAATCTACCGGGACGTTGGGCTGGAGGACCGTGGTGATCGGATCGCGGAACTGGATGATGGCGTTGCCGGTGTATTTGTCCCAGCCCAGGCCCCCGGCAAGGTCCAGTACGGCGACCTGTTTGCTCGCGATGAGGCGCAGGTTCGTGGCGTGCAGGTTTGCCGAGTAGCCGTAGGTGTCGCCGCCTGCCACATCGCCGTAGATGATAGTCGGGACATCTCGACGCATGGCGCTGAGCGAGATGTGCGGCAGCGGACCGGTGCCCCGCATCAGACCGATTCTGGCACCGTAGCCCAGACCAACGGCAATGCTGCCGACCCGTCGAGCATCGGCGTCAACCGTGAAGTTATTCATCTGATCGGTCGGCAGGAGCAGGGCCGAGCCCAGGAGGTCCACGGCGAAGAGTCCGCCACCCATCCCCTTGAAGATCCCCAGCGCGCCTTCGACCAGCGGCGCGGGCACCAGCACCTCGTCACCCGCCGGCACAATGGAGCTGCTGCCGGTATAGCCGAGGTCGGGCAACACCACATTGCTGGCGTTGGCCCGGAGCGTGAGCGTGGCATGGCCGACGCCGCCCAGCGTAGCGGCTGACCCTATCGTAGGATTGCCCCCGCTGATCAGCAGGCCAAGAATCGGATGAAAGGCTCGAGTGCCATCGACTGCAGCGGCGCACACCCGCTCGGAGTTGCTCGAGTAGGCTGAGCATTCCGGGGTCTGGGCCAGGAGAGGTGAGGCGAGAGCGACGGCAGACAACCCGGCGAGAAGGTATGGCGCGCGCATCGTATTCTCCGTTACGGACGGGCGAAACGCACGGCCCTTCTGCCTCGCTGGATCTCGCCCATCACCCATGTGGTGACCCCGTCTCGCGCTGCGGCAGCCTGTGCCGCCGCAACCGCGGCCGGGGGCAGGACGGCGACGAGCCCCACCCCGAGGTTGAATACGTCACGCATTTCCTCAGTGGAGATCTGCCCCGCCTGCTGCAGATACTGGAACAGCGGCGGCATCTCCCATGTATCCGGATCTACCGTCGCGGCGCAGTCCTGAGGCAATATCCGCACCAGATTTCCGCCGATTCCTCCTCCAGTGATGTGGGCCAGGCCATGAACCTGGTCGAGTACCGGGCTGGCGCTCCGGTAATAGCTGCGGTGCACCGCCAGCAGAGCCTCTACCACGGTTTGGCCGGTTCCCTCGAGCGGATCGTCCAGGGTCAGGCCGGCGCGCTCGAACAGGATCTGCCGAGCCAGGGTATAGCCGTTGGTGTGCAGGCCGGTGGAGGCGTACCCGAGGAGGAGATCGCCGGGGATGATGGCACTCCCGTGAATCGCTCGATCTTCCTCCACTACCCCGACTATGGTACCGGCCAGATCGAAGGTTCCTGGCTGGTAGAGCCCCGGCATTTGCGCGGTCTCGCCGCCGGCCAGCGCCATGTCGTGGGCTCGGCAGGCCCGCGCGATGCCTTCCACGATGCGGGCGATCTGCTCGACGCCAAGCGCGGAGCCGGCGATGTAGTCCATGAAGGCCAGCGGCTGGGCGCCGTGGACCAGGATGTCGTTGACGCTGTGGTTGACCAGATCCTCACCGACTGTATCGAAGCGTTCAGCCTGCATCGCCACGAGCACCTTGGTGCCGACTCCATCAGTGCTCAGCACCAGCGTCGGCTGCTTCATGCCGGCAGGCACCCGGACCATTCCCCCAAAGGCACCCACCAGTCCGACTGAGTACCGAGTCCGGGTGCTGCCTACCAGGTCGCCGATTCGCGCCTTGGCAGCATCGGCTGCCGTCAGGTCCACACCGGCACGGGCGTACTCGCTGGTCTTGCCAGCCTTCACGTAAGCGCCTCGGCCAGACTGACGTGGGTCAGATCCTGGAACGCCCGCACTCGCTGCTCCACGTCCGCCAGGGTGATTCGGTCGAAGCCGCGAATTCCGAACTGCTCCACGGCGTACGAGCCCATGGCGGCCCCGTATACCATGGCCCGTCGAACGTTGTCCTCGGCTACCGATCTGGTGCGCGCGAGGTAGGCCATGAAGCCACCCGCGAAAGCGTCACCGGCTCCGGTAGGATCGAAGACATTCTCCAGCGGATACGCCGGGACATAGAAGGTCCGCCTGGGCTCGATCAGAAGCGCGCCGTGCTCACCCTGCTTGATGACCACTCGCTTGGGGCCTTGGCGGAGGATCCAGCGCCCCGCTCGGTGGATGTTCCAGTCGCCACTCAGCTCCCGCGCCTCGCCGTCGTTCACCATGAGGACATCCACCCGGGAAAGAAGCTGGAGCAACGAGGCCTTCTTTCCCTGGATCCAGTAGTTCATGGTGTCGCATACCACCAGCTCGGGGCGAGACACCTGCTCCAAGACGCCGAGCTGGAGATCGGGATCGATGTTCCCGAGGAAGACGAACTTCGCCGATCGAAAGGCGGGGGGCAGCCGGGGCTGGAAGTCGGCGAACACCCCCAGCCGTGTCTCCAGCGTTTCGCGACTCTGCAGGTCGTAGGAGTACTTCCCTTTCCAGCGGAAGCTTTCCCCCTCCGCCTGTTCCACGCCTCCCCAATCGATGCCCCGGCCGGCCAGGCTCTCGAGCTCATGGCGAGGGTAGTCCTTTCCGATCACCCCAACGACCTGCACCGGGTGGAGGATAGATCCCGCAACGCTGAAGTAGACCGCGGATCCGCCCAGGGCATCAGCGGTTTCGCCGAAGGGCGTGAAGATCGAGTCCAGGGCGATGCTGCCTACGACCAGCAGGGTCATGGTGTCACATCCTGTCGGGGGCTGAAATGCCTAGCAGGGCAAGACCGTTGGCCAGCACGAGCCGCGCGGCGCGGGTGAGCAGAAGCCGGGCCCGCTCGACATCGGGCGGCTCGCCGAGGGTGCGGGTGCGGTGATACCAACCGTGCACCACGGTTGCCAGCTCGTGAAGGTAGACGGTGATCCGGTGCGGCTCGCGCTCACGCGCCGCCTTCTCCACTCCTTCGGGAAACTGAACCAGCTTCTTGAGCAGCTCCACATCTTCCGGATCAGGCAAGGCGCGCATATCGAGATTCCCCTCCACCGTGTCCGGATTGCGCTGCGCCGTCCGGAAGATCCCACTGAGCCGCGCGTGGGCCATCTGCACGTAGAAGATGGGATTCTCGTCGCTCTGCTTCTTGGCCAGGTCAATATCGAAGTCGAGCGGGCTCGCCCCCTTCCGGGCGAGAAAGAAGTAGCGCGCGGCGTCAACGCCGACCTCCTCATACAGATCCCGCAGGGTGACGAATTCCCCCGAGCGCTTGGACATCTTGACCTCTTCTCCGCCGCGCACCACACGCACCAGCTGCACCAGCTCGACATCGAAGAATTCGGGAGGGTAACCTAGTGCGGCGAGCGCAGCCCGCAGCCGGGGGATATATCCGTGGTGGTCGGCACCCCAGACATCGATGGCACGATCGAAGCCCCGGTCGTGCTTATCGATGTGATAGGCAATATCGGGCGTCAGGTAAGTGAGCGTCCCATCGCTCTTGCGAAGAACCCGGTCCTTGTCGTCGCCGAAGTCTGTGGTGCGCAGCCAGAGCGCACCCTCGGACTCATAGGTCAGTCCCCTCTTCTGGAGCAGCTGAATAGCCCGTTCAACGCCCCCGGTATCGTAGGCCCTCTGCTCCGAGCTGATCACATCGAATTTGACGCCGAACTGCTCCAGATCGCGGTCCTGCTCGTCCCGCTGAATCCGCACGATCAGCGAGCGGCAACGCCGAAGCCCTTCCTCTTCCGGTAAATCGGCAAAGGCCCGGCCCTCTCGTTCCAGCACCGCGCGCGCATTCTCCTTGAGGTACTCCCCATGGTAGCCGCCCTCGGGAACCTCGGCCTGATAGCTCGCCTCCTGCCGAATGCGGGCCCACAGACTCTGCGCCGCCTTGTCGATCTGGACGCCGGCATCATTGACGTAAAACTCCCGGGTGACGGCGTGCCCAGTCCACTCGAGAAGCGAGGCGATGGCATCGCCCAATGCCGCGCCGCGTCCGTGCCCGACGTGGAGCGGGCCGGTCGGGTTGGCGGAGACAAACTCCACGTTGACCTTGAGTCCGGCCCCCCAAGTTGCGCGACCGTACTCTGCTCCGGCGCGGAGGATCTGCTGATGAGCATTCGCCAGCTGATCTTCGGCCAGCCAGAAGTTGATGAACCCCGGACCGGCGATCTCGGTCTTGGCGATGAGAGTGGGAGGGAGTTTCAACTCCTGGAGAACGCGCTCAGCAGTCTTCCGAGGGTTGGCCCGCTCTCGACGGGCCAGCAACATGGCAATGTTGGTGGCCAGGTCTCCGTGGCCGGCGTCCCGCGGGCGCTCCAGAACAAAGTCCAGACCATCGGCGCCGAACTGCGCGGCCACCCGCGACAGCTCGGCCCGCAAGGTGTCGCTCACTCGGAGGCGGCCTTCCCTTTAGTTTGGCGGGAGGTGGACTTGCCGGGAGATGCCTCTGGCTTAGCAGAGGCTTTAGTCTCGGACTTGTCGGACTTGTCGGACTTGGACTCGGAAGACTTTGCCTCGGAGGCAGGCGCGGATTCGGCCTCGGGCTTTCGAGGACCTTTGCCGTCCTTGCCGTAGTCGGTGATGTAGAAACCACTGCCCTTGAATACAAGACCGGCCCCACCAGAGATCTTCCTGGTAGCAGGCTTGCCGCAGACCGGACACTTGGCTCGCGGCTTTTCGGTCATTTTCTGGAACTTGTCGAACCGGTGCCCTTCAGGGCACTGGTACTCATATGTGGGCATGGCGGCTCGTGGGGTAAATGAAATCAGCCGCAAAACTTAGCGCCTCACACCGATCGATTCAACTTGGCGTCTGATGGAGCTTACCACGAAGGCACGAAGAGCACCAAGGAACACGAAGTCGCACTCTTAGCCATTTAGAACGCGCTTAATGCCATTCCGAAGAAGATCTACGTTGAAATTGATGAGTAATCCCATCCAAAGCTCTTGCATCCGCAAATAGGTGAGGAGCTGCGCGGTGTGAATTGGAGCAAGTTTTTCTACACATTTGACCTCTACGATTGCTTGCTGATTCACCATCAAATCCAATCGGATCGCGCAATCAAGCTCACCTCCCTTATACCGTACCGGGAGCCTGACCTGGCGATCCACCCTCAGGCCCCTCAACCACAATTCTCTGTAGAGCGCAAGTTCGTAGACAGATTCCAATAGGCCCGGCCCTATGATTCGATGCACTTCGATGGCTGCACCGATTATTTCGTGCGACAACGCAAGGGATGCGGCCTTCGTGCGCTTCGTGGACTTGGTGTCTTCGTGGTGAGGCATCATC
>DATFQK010000517.1:0-5633 GCA_035264345.1 Gemmatimonadales bacterium
CCGAGCAGTGTGGCCTTCGCCCGGGCTTCGGGGTAGCGGATCAGGAATACCAGCTCGGAGTGCTGAAGCGCTTACGGGTGCCGGAGAAGCGACGGGCACAGGTTCTGGCCCTGTTCAGCCTCTATCGCTTGCAAGGCCGCCCGCTCGGGGAACGCGGCAGGGCGCTGCTGGCCAGGTATCAGGACCGCCTGCGCGATCGCAATCTGGCCGACTTCGACGACCTGGTGGTTCTGACCGAGCGGCTCCTGCGGACTGATCCGGCCGCAGCGGCCCAGCTCCGCGCCAGGTGGGACTATCTGCTGGTAGACGAGTTTCAGGATTTGAGTCCCGTGCAGTACGGCGTCGTTCGCCAGTTGGCGGAGCGTCATCGAAACCTTTTCGGAGTAGGCGACGACGAGCAGGCCATCTTTTCCTGGGCCGGATCGGATCCACACATCATCCACCGATTCCGCGACGATTTTGGGCTCACCCATCCCATCGTGTTGGACCGGAACTGCCGCTGCTCGGTGCAGATCTTCGACGCCGCAAAGCGGCTGATCGCCTGTAACCCCCGTCTGTTCGAAAAGCAGATTGAGGCCACCCGGGACTCCCGGTTCGACGTTCAGGTGCAGGGCTTCGACACCGACGAGGATGAGGTCGCCTGGCTGATCGAGGATATCGAGAGAGATCAGGCCGAGCACGGAACTGGATCGGGAGACATGGCGGTGTTGTACCGGTCCCATCGCCTCGGGCGGTACCTGGAGGAGCGGCTGGTGTGCTCGGGGATTCCCTGCCGGCTGGCCCAAGGGCACGCTCTCACGGACGACAAAATTGTCGGCTGGGTAATTGCCTCGTTGCAGGTCATTCGAGCCCCCGACGATCCGGTCCGGCTCGGAGTCCTGGCCGAGCATGCTCTGCCCCCGGCCCTGCGGCAGGAGGTAGCGAAGAGCTTCGTTCGGGGAAAGGACCTGGTAACCAACCTCAGGAACTTTGCCGCCTCCCGCCCGCGCGGCGACGCGGACTCCAGACGAGTGTGGCGGCTCATCTACCACCTCGAAAACCTGCGAGGGATGGCGCGCTCGCATCACACCCTTCCCGGACTGGTGGACGAGCTGCTGACCCGGCCCATCGGGGTCGGTCGCAATCCGCTGGAGGAGCACCACCACGACCTGAGCGATCCAGCAGCATATCCAGGCGCAGCGTTCCTGGCGGGTCAGATCAGCCGCGCGGTTGGCGCCGGCCAGCGGATCAGCGTTGAGGCCAGCGGAGGATTGGAGATCCCGCTGTTGTCCATGCTCCGTGCGGCCGGTGTGTCTCAGGCCCAACAGCTCGCCGCGCAGGAAAGCTCCGCCACCTCAGACCTGGTGCTCCGGCCGGGTGATGGCAGTGGGGGATGGCCGATCCGGCTGTTCAAGGCGCTTCAGCTGATCCAGACCCGGGGACTGAAGAGTGACTTCGATGATTTCGTCGCCTTCGATCTGGAGACCAGCGACTTCGATATCGAGAGTTGCGAGATCGTCGAGATCGCGGCCGTGCGGGTGCGTCAGCGAGCGGTGGTGGAACGTTTTCACAGCCTGGTCGCCTGCTGCAGACCTATCTCGGCGCGGGCAACCGAGGTGCACGGATATACCGACCAGGATGTCGCCCAAGCGCCTCCGTTGAGTGAGGTCTGGGCCCGGTTCCGCGCCTTTGTGGGTAACGATCTGCTCGTGGCGCACAACGGACAGGAGTTCGACGTCCCGGTACTCCGCCGGCTCTGCCGAGACTTTTCTGGCATTGATGACCTCGTGTTCTACGACACCCTCCCTCTGGCTCGATCACTGGTCGAAGGCAGCGCCAGGCTGACCGAGCTCGCTGCCCGGTTCAGTGTGGAGGTCGGTCGGGCCCACCATGCCTTCGATGATGCCTACATGCTTGCGGGAGTGGTACCCGCGCTCAACGAGCTGAGAATGAGACGGGCCCGGAAGATCGCCGCGGTCAACCTGCTCGATCAGCTGGGGCTGGCCCTGGCTCTGGATATCAATCGCGGAAGCGGAGACGAGGAAACTCTGCTCCGCGATATCAGCCGGCCGTTCACCCTGGGCCGGTACAGCGATTGCCTCGAGAGTTATGCCTCCGAGGTTGCCCTGGGTGCCGCAGCGCCCTCACTCGAGGAAGTGGTGGAACGACTCGGGGGTCGAGCTCTGATGGAACGCCTCCGGGCCGAGCGGACGGTCTCGGAGCGCTATCCCGTGGCGGTCGAACGTTTGCGGGTGCTGGTGCAGTCCAGCACCGGAGACTCGGTTGCCCTCCGGATCGATGACCTCCTGAGCCGAGCGGCGCTTTCCACCAGCGCCGGAGCAGACACTCATCCGAATCGGGTCAACCTTCTCACTCTCCATTCCACCAAGGGGCTGGAGTTCTCTCGGGTATACATCGTGGGTGTCGAGGATCAGCAACTGCCCGGATGGAAGGCTCTGGAAGAGAACATCGAGGATGAGATCCAGGAGGCCCGGCGTCTTCTTTATGTCGGTATGACCCGGGCCAAAGACCGGCTGGTTCTCACCCGAGCCCAACGGAGGGGCGGCCTGCCGACGGGCGGCAGCTTATTTCTTACCGAGGCGGGATTGATGGGCCGCCAGAGTGGCACACCTCCTGCATTAGCCGTCCCGGCCACATCAAGGTAGGTATCTCATGAGGTTCATCGCTTGTGCTCTGCCGCTTCTGGTCGGGGCGCCGAGCGCAATAGCTGCGCAGGTCACCGTCGCTCTCCCTCGCGTGCAGCACCCGGTGGTTCGGGCGACGCTTGGTCCCATCGCTTTGGTGGCAACGCTAGGCGGACGTGGGCTGAGCGTTCGTGCCACACCGGGGGTTACCCACCGGACGGCTCCTGCCCGTACTGCAACCACAGGCAACGCCACCGCCGCCGGGATTCTGGCGACGGCCAAGCGCTACGTGGGCACACACTACCGCTACGGCGGCGAGAGCCCCACGTCCGGCTTCGACTGCTCGGGTTTCGTGCAGTATGTGTTCGGGCGACACGGTGTTGAACTGCCGCGCACTTCTCGAGAGCAGGCAGCGGCCGGTGACCCGGTGCCGTTGGACGTGGCCTCACTTCGTCCCGGTGACCTCCTTCTCTTTGCCAGTACCGGGACTAGGGTCAACCACGTCGCCATCTATGCCGGCAACAACAGGATTCTTCATTCGGCCGCGGGCGCGGGTGGAGTAGTGTACGACGATCTCACCACCCCGAGAGGAAAATGGTACCTGCAGAGGCACGTGGCCTCGCGCCGAGTTCTCTGAGGAGGTAAACTCACCGCTTCTTCTCCGATCATCCGGACCTCCATAGATTGACTCGGGTCGCTGTCCCTCGCCCGGAGCCTGTCACCATGCCCCGTATCGCGCCACTCGAGATTGAAGCCGCGCCTGCCAATGCCAGGGCCGCGGCCGACGCCCATGTGCGCAACCATGCCCGGATGACCAACATGAAGCGCACGCTGCTCCATTCGCTGCCGTCGTTCGAGGCGCTGATGCAGTGGTATCCCCTGCGCGATGCGGTCCAACCCATTCTGGGCGAGCGGCTGACAACGCTGTTTGCTCATGCCGTTTCCTCCGAAACCGACTGCCTGATCTGCTCCACCTTCTTTCGCCGGATGCTCATCCAAACCGGTGAGAATCCCGACCGGCTGCGGCTGGACGAGCGGGACAGCGCAGTGCTCGACTTTGCCCGGGCCCTGGCCGTATCGCCATTCAGAGTTTCCGATGAGATCTATCAGCGACTCGCACCCCACTTCACCCCGGCTCAGATCGTGGTACTGACCGCGTTCGGCGCGCTGATGGTGGCGACCAACGTCGTGAACAACGTGCTCGAAGTGGATCTGGACGAGTATCTGCAGCCCTATCGCAAGGGTGTACGCGAGAGCGCGACTACTATGGGCCAGCGGAGCTGATGGGAGAGTTCTCCGGAAGGGTTGCCTTCATTACGGGCGCGGCCCACGGCCAAGGAAGAGCGACCGCACTGGCCCTGGCCGGAGAGGGTGCCCGGATCGGCGCCTTCGACATCGCTCGTCCGCTGAGCTACCCCGGGTATGACATGGGCAGCCGCGACGATCTGGCCTCCCTGGCTGCCGAATGCCGCAATCTGGGTACCGAGTGCCTCACCTTTCAGGGGGACGTTCGTGACAATGCGGCAATTACGTCAGCGGTCGCCGCAGTGGTGTCGCAGTTCGGACGGATCGACGTTCTCTTCAATAATGCGGGCATCTGCGCCTACGGTCTTGCTCACGAGCTGACCGAAGAAGCGTGGGACACCATGCTGGACATCAATCTTAAGGGCGCCTGGCTGGTGGCCCGGCAGGTTATTCCGGTGATGATCGCCCAGAAGTCGGGCGTGATCATCAACAACTCCTCGGTTGCGGGACTCAGGGGAATGGGCCGGCTCAGTCATTATGCGGCCTCGAAGTGGGGGCTCACCGGCCTCACCAAGTCGTGGGCCATCGAATTGGCGCCCCACGGTATCCGAGTCAATTCCTTGCACCCGACGGGAGTAAATACCCCGATGAATGACGGGCTAGCCGCGCTGGAAGGGCTTACCCCGGCACAAATCGCCGAACGTTCCGCCGGAAACCTGCTGCCGGTTCCCTGGGTTGAGCCGGAGGACGTAGCCCAGGCGGTACTCTACTTAGCTTCGGACCGGGCCCGCTATATCACCGGCGCGCCGCTGATCCTCGACGCTGGCCTGCTCAGCCGCTAGGAATCTCGCCCCCCCGCCGCACGGCGGTTATGTTCCCCCAAGGTGAAATAGTTCCGCAGCCGCACTACCTACGCGCCTCCGCGCGTGCTCGAGGAAGAGATGTACGCCACTATTCGCAGATACAGTCCCAAGAACGGCGCCGTCAACAAGGCTTCCCTGGAGCTCCTGCGCCGTCAGATCCGTGATGAGTTTCTGCCCATCCTGCAGCAGATCCCCGGTTTCAGAGGGTACTACCTCGTCAGCGTGGAAAATCGGGAGGTGCTGACCCTGAGTTTGTACGAGACGCTGGAAGGCTCCGCCGAATCCAGCCGGTGTGCAGCCGAGTACACCCTCAGAAACCCACTGGTATTCGAGCTGGGTAAGCCCGAGATCACCGAGGGCGAAGTGCTTACCAGCGCGGAGCCGGCACCTCCGGCCGAGCCGGCTGGAGCGGCCGCGGCCACGGCACTTGCCTTGTGGTACGAGGAATCACGGGGTATGCTTCTCTCGGCACCGGAAGGGTAGCCGACCTGACTCAACCCTTCCTGCTTCCAGGGGCCGGCACTGGCGCCGGCCCTTTTGCTTTCTCTCTCGATGGGGGCCCCTGAATGACTGAAGTGAAGCTGAGTGACGAGGACAGCTTGGAGCGCGCGCTGAAGGTCTTTAAGCGGAAGCTTCAAAAGTCCGGTCTCTTCGGCGAGCTCAGACGGCGCCGGCACTACGTAAAGCCCAGTGAAGCTCGAGCCATCAAGAGTGCAGCTGCGCTGCGGCGCAAGCGGAAGAAGAAAGTGACCAGCGATTCCTGGTAGGGAATGCTGATTGTCGGTAAAAAAGATCCGGAGCCAACCTGGCTCCGGATTCGTGTTTTTGGGGTGGGAACTACCTGCTAGACCGCAGCGCCCCTCGGCCGTCGAGTCATGGCTCCGGCGAGCATCTCCGACAC
>DATFQK010000518.1:0-8550 GCA_035264345.1 Gemmatimonadales bacterium
ACCTGGAAACACCAGGTCGGCTTAAGTACTCGGAAAGGTAGCAAGAATGACGCCAAAATGACAGGTCGCAGCGGGCTAACCTAGGGTCCTGCCGACTTTTTCTCCACTTCGGCCGTCTCGGCCCGATGCCGGCCATCCAGAAGCAGCCCCCAGCGGCGGTCATAGGGGTGCACCAACGGCGTGGGCCGATTCTCGCCCTGAAGCATCGGTCTTCCCTCGTTGCCCCACTTGAACAACCCGCCCGACAGGTTGACAACGCTGGTGTAGCCGGCCCGCTTGAGCCAGCTCGCTACCCTGGCGCCGCGGTATCCGGCAGACGAATAGACCACGATGGCCTCCGAAGGACGGATCCCTCGAAGCGGCCTGAGGCTCGGCCGATAGGGATCGATCAGGACAGCCCCCCGCAGATGGCTCACCGCAAACTCAGGCTGGGTACGGGCATCCAGGATCAGGGGCTGAGGCTGGCCGGAGTCGTCCTGCCATCCCCCGAGATCCTGGGTGCTGATCCATTTGACCTCGGGAAAACGGGCAGCAATGCGGCGCTGAAGCACCTCGAAGGCCACCGGTCGGCCCGCCACGAACAGGACGATCGCTCCCACGAGGATCGGCAGGACAATGATGAGGAGGAGAAACTTGAGCCAGCCGGGCATAGGGCTCCTGAAAAGGGAGGGACGGGAAGGCGGACGTCTTTCCCGACCTTCCCGACTTCTCCATCTTACAACGACCTCTCAGCGAGAAGTACCATGCGCCGTTACCTGCCGCTCAACCTCGCCCTCGCGGGCCCCGGCCGGTACGCGGTCGCGGCTCGAGGCCGGGCAGCGGATCGGAGATAGCTGGAACATGCATGCGCGAATCCTTGCCGCCCTTTGCGCCTTCTCCGGCCTTTCCGCCGTCCTATCCTGCGACGGCGACACCGGGAACCCCAACGAGCCTTCGACAGGCCTGCTGCAGATCATCACTGCTACCATGGGAGAGACTCCCGCCGGTAGCGGGTACACCTATGTCCTGGACGACAATCCGCCGAAGCCGATCGGGTTCAACACCACCATTCAACTGCGGGGCTTATCCGCGGGGATGCATACTGTCGAGCTCATCAATGTGCCTCAGGCATGTAGTGTCTCCGGCCAGAACCCGGTGACCGCGAACACGGGTGATGTACTCGCCGACGTGGCATTTGATGTCTCGTGCGTTGCTCCCGGAATTGGAAACATCGAGGTCACCGCAGCAACCAGCGGGCCCGGGGCCGACCCGGATTATGGACTCTTGCTCGACGGCCACGATCGGGGAACCATCTCGGCGAACGGGACCCAGGTACTCCCCGGCGACTCCGCAGGGATCCACTCCGTTGGCTTGAACGGGATTCCCGCGAATTGCCAGGCGGCCGAGGAGAACCCCCAGCCGATCACGCTGCTGGCCGACGAGACAGCCAATCTCACGTTTACCGTCACCTGCAGCTTGCCTCCCGCTCAAGCCGGGTTCCTGAACATCACTGCCAGCACCACCGGCACCGATCCCGATGGTTATCTGGTGAGCGTGGACGACGGTTCTGTCCAGCCGCTAAGCCTCAATGGGGCAATGACGATCGGCAATGTCGCCAGCGGAAGTCATACGATCGAGCTCAGCGGTATTCATCCGAACTGCTCGGTAACGGGTCTCAACCCGGTGACGGTGATCGTTTCTGCTGACATGGCTACGGGCTCGGACTTCGAGATCGACTGCGCTGCGGCGCAGGCCAACTGAGCCGGGGCGTGATTATCTTCCCCCCTCGACTTGCGCGTTCCCCTGCAGGGAGTCCGTCCTGAAAGCTGAGAGCACCCGCACGCGAACCGCGGGCCCGGACGTCGTATCCTCGTCCAATCGTGACATGAATCCTCCGGCCGAGCTTGTCTGGCGATCGATCAATTCGATCCGGGCGCTCGCGATGGATGCCGTGGAGCAGGCCCAGTCCGGTCATCCGGGGACTCCCATGGCTCTGGCTCCGGCCGCCTACCTGCTGTGGAGCCGTTTCCTGCGGCACAATCCGAGAAATCCGGACTGGCCCGACCGCGACCGATTCGTGCTGTCCTGCGGCCACGCGTCGATGCTGCTCTATTCGGTGCTCTATCTCAGCGGATACGATCTGTCGCTGGAAGACCTGAAGGACTTCCGGCAGTGGGGATCGAAGACGCCGGGTCATCCGGAACGAGGACACACCCCCGGAGTGGAAACCACCACCGGCCCGTTGGGCCAGGGCTTCGGGAACGCGGTAGGAATGGCCATAGCCGAACGATTCCTGGCCGCTCACTTCAACCGGCCAAACCATGCGCTTGTGGACCATAGGGTCTGGGCCTTTGCCAGCGACGGCGACCTCATGGAAGGGGTGGCCAGTGAGGCGGCCTCACTCGCAGGGCATCTCCGGCTGGGCAAGCTCACGGTGGTGTACGACGACAACCATATCACGATAGACGGCGACACCGCCCTCACCTTTTCCGAGGATGTGCCGCGGCGGTTCGAGGCCTATGGGTGGCGGGTGCTCAAGGTACCGGATGGGAACGACCTTGCCGCCATGACTGCCGCATACGAAGCGGCCCGGGCGGAGTCGGCCAGGCCCACGTTGATCGTGCTGCGCACCGTTATCGCCGATCCCGCGCCGACCAAGCGCAACAGCGCCGACGCGCACGGCGCTCCGCTCGGGGCCGACGAGGTCCGCCGCACCAAGGAGATTCTGGGCTGGCCCCAGGAGCCCAAGTTCCATGTTCCAGACGATGCTCTGGAGCACTGGAGGTCGGCGGTGGGCCGGGGGGCGGAGCTCGAGGCCGGCTGGCGCAAACGCCTTGCTGCCTACGCCGGAGAATTTCCCGAGTTGGCCCGCGAGCTCGACCAATGGCTTTCAGGCTCGCTTCCGCCGGACTGGGACCGGTCGCTGGCGGAGATTGAGCCGGGAGAAAAGCCGCTGGCAACCCGCCAGGCTTCGGGACTTGCCCTGCAAGCCCTTGCCGCCTCCGTACCCAATCTGGTCGGCGGCTCGGCCGACCTCGGTGGCAGCACCGTAACCACGCTCAAGCAGGGCGGCAGCTTCGGTCCGGCTTCAACCGGCCGCGCCATTCACTGGGGCGTGCGGGAGCACGGGATGGGCGCGTGCCTGAACGGCATCGCCGCTCACGGGGGACTGCGGCCCTTCGGCAGCACGTTTCTCGTCTTCTCGGACTACATGAAGCCCGCCATCCGGCTGGCCGCCATCATGCGACTTCCGGTGATCTACATCGGCACTCACGATTCGATCGGGCTGGGGGAAGACGGGCCTACCCATCAGCCGGTCGAACATCTGGCCATGCTGAGGGCCATACCCAACCTGGTCACGATACGACCAGCGGACGCCGCGGAGACCCTCGAGGCCTGGAAGGTGGCCATGGAGCGAGGCACCGGCCCAACCGTCCTCGTGCTGACCCGGCAGAAGCTCCCGGTTCTGGCTCGAGGCGGGGTGAGCGCCGCCGAAGGGACGCGCCGGGGGGCGTACGTCGTCCGTGAACCCAACACCGGCCAGCCGGACTCCATCATCATCGGGACCGGCTCCGAGGTCGGGGTGGGTCTCGCGGCCGCCCAGCTGCTGGACCAGGACGGACTCCGCACCCGGGTGGTGTCGATGCCTTCGTGGGAACTCTTTGCGGCGCAACCCGAGAGCTACCGCAACGCGGTGCTCCCGCCTTCGGTCCGGGTCCGGGTAGCGGTCGAAGCAGGTGGCCCGATGGGATGGTCCCGCTGGACCACGGACGACGGCACCATGATAGGCATGGAACGGTTCGGGGCATCGGCACCGGGGGAGCGACTGTTCCAGGAGTTCAAGCTCACGCCCGATCACGTGGCACAGACCGTCAGGAGGCTGATGCATGCCGCCGGCTAATCCGCTCCTCCGGCTCACCCAACTGGGGCAGAGCGTCTGGTACGATTACATCACCCGGGATCTCCTGAGCTCGGGAGAACTGGAGCGGCTGATCCAGGACGACGGGCTTCGGGGCATGACCTCGAATCCCACCATCTTCGAGAAGGCCATTGCCGGAAGCCAGCTCTATGACGAAGACATTCGCCGGATGAGCGAGGCCGGCCTCTGCCCAGGCGAGATCTTCGAGCGCCTTGCCGTTCGGGATGTGCAGGCGGCCTGCGACGCGTTTCGGCCGCTTTACGGCGAGACCGGTGAACGGGACGGCTTCGTCTCCCTCGAGGTCTCTCCCCAGCTGGCGAATGATACCGACGCGACCAGGAAGGATGCTGAGCGACTCTGGCGCGCCCTTTCGCGACCCAACGCGATGATCAAGATTCCGGGAACCCAGGCCGGCCTCGCGGCGATCACCAGCTCAATTGCCGCCGGAATCAACGTGAACGTGACTCTGCTGTTCTCGGTCCAGCGGTACGCCGAGGTGATCGAGGCCTATCTGCAGGGACTCGAGCTCCGGATGGAGCGCGGCCTGCCGATCGGCGCGCTCTCCTCGGTGGCTAGCTTCTTCGTCAGCCGGGTCGACGGAAAGGTCGACCCGCTGCTGAGTGAGACCGATCGGGGGTTGCGCGGCAAAATCGCGATCGCCAATGCGGCACGAGCCTATCAGCTGTTCCGGGACTCGCTCACCACCGAGCGTTGGGCTCCGCTGAAGCGAGCCGGCGCAATGCCTCAGCGTCCGCTCTGGGCCTCCACCAGCACCAAGGATCCGGTATACCCCGACGTGTACTACGTCGAGGCGCTGATCGCTCCGGACACGGTCAACACGATTCCACCGGAAACGCTCGAGGCTTACCGGGATCATGGCGCGCCGGCAGCCCGGATCGACGAAGCGATCGACGCTGCCCCGGGGCAGCTCACCGCGCTGGCGCAGGCCGGCATCGACCTGGAGGCGGTCACCCGCGAGCTGGAGCAGGAGGGAGTCTCCAAGTTTGCGGCATCCCACGCTTCGGTGCTGAGCGGGATCGAGGCCAAGGCGGGTACGCTGGCCACTCGATGAAGCGGCTTTGGAGATCGCTCCGCCGCATATCGCTCACTCGGTGGATCATCATCTCCATGGTTGTCGGCGTCCTGATCGGCTGGCTCGATCCCAGTCTGGGCGTCAGCCTGAAGCCCCTCTCGAACATCTTCCTCCGGATGATCAAGTCGGTGGTGGTGCCGATCATCTTCGGCAGCCTGGTCATCGGCATCGCCGGCCACGGCGACGACATGAAGCGGGTGGGCCGCCTGGCACTCAAATCGATCATCTATTTCGAGATTATCACTACACTGGCCCTCGTGGTGGGCCTGGCGACGGTCAACCTCACCAAACCAGGCGTCGGGGTGCAGCTCACTGCTTCGGCCAGCGAGGGACAGGAGCTGGCGCAGAAGACGCCGTCGTTTGCCGGATTCCTGGAGCACATCGTGCCCCAGAGCTTCTTCGAGGCCGCGGCCAACAACGAAGTGCTCCAGATCGTCTTCTTCTCCATCATCTTCGCTGTAGCGCTCTCCCAGGTAAGGAACGGCCCCAGGCAGGCCATGCTCGGCTTCTGCGAAGGGCTGGCGGAAACGATGTTCAAGTTTACCGGGATCGTGATGAAGTACGCCCCGATCGGTGTCGGAGCAGCAATCGCGTTCACCGTGGGGCACAGCGGCCTCGGCGTCCTGCTCAGCCTGGGAAAGCTGGTTCTGACGCTCTATCTGGCACTGGTCATCTTCATCCTGGTGGCGCTGGTGCCGGCGGCGCTGATTGCCCGGGTGCCGGTCAGGCGGTTTGTCGAGCTGGTCAAGGAACCCGCGCTGATCGCCTTTGCCACCACATCGTCCGAGGCGGCATTGCCCAAGGCCATGGAGAACATGGAGCTGCTGGGCGTTCCCCGCCGTATCGTCGCGTTCGTCATCCCTACCGGCTACTCGTTCAATCTGGACGGCTCTACGCTCTACCTCGCCGTGGCCGCGATCTTCGTGGCCCAGGCTGCGGGGGTGCCTCTCAGCCTCGGGTATCAGGTGATCATGCTTCTGACCCTGATGATCACCAGCAAGGGAGTGGCGGGTGTCCCTCGCTCTTCGCTCGTGATCCTGGCCGGGACGCTGGCCCACTTCGGGCTGCCCCTGGAAGGCGTGGCGGTGATTCTCGGGGTCGACACCCTGATGGACATGGGCCGGACCACCATCAATCTGGTGGGCAACTGCCTCGCGTCGGTGGTGATGGGCCGCTGGGAAGGCGAATTCAACCCCCAGCCGGTTCTCGCCTCACCGGCAACGGTGGTGGTGCGAGAGCGTACCGGGACGTGAGGAACGACGGAACGTAGGAACGACGGAACTTTTGGGTCTAACAGCGTCGTCGACCTAGGACCAGCCTTCCAGGATGCCAATGAATTTTCGTCGATCGAAAGGGTGGGTGTTCACCGGATTCTCCCTGCTCGCGGCATCCTCGGGAGCCGCGCAGCAGGCGACACCCTCCAATGCTGCGCCCACTCGCTCGGCTCCCATCAGCAACATCCGGTACGAGATCACCTTCGATTCGACCACTGCGCGCGACCGGCTGATCAAGGTGATGATGTCGTTCGATGTGGGGGGCACCGGGCCGGTGTTGTTGTCGCTCCCGGCTTGGACGCCGGGCTCGTACGAGATCAGCAACTTTGCCCGATGGGTGGTCAACTTTTCGCCGATGTCGGGCGGACAGCCGATTCGCTGGGACAAGCTCGACTACGACACCTGGCGGCTTCAGCCGGCCGGGAGCCGTTCGCTGTCGGTGCGCTTCGATTACATCGCCGATACGCTGGACAACGCGATGGCCTGGGCTCGGCCGGACTTCGCGCTCTTCAACGGCACCAATCTGCTGCTATACCCCGAGGGAGCCGGCTTCGACTTTCCGGCTACGGTCACGGTCCGGACCCAGCCCAACTGGACCGTGGCCACGGCCATGAAGCCGGCGCAGGCGCCGCGGTCGTACCAGGAGAGCTCCTATCACGACCTGGTGGATATGCCCTTCTTTGTCGGCCGCATGGATTACGACAGCATGCAGGTTGCCGGACGCTGGACCCGGCTGGCTACCTATCCCTCCCGAGCCCTGCGGGATAGTTCGCGCAAACAACTCTGGAGCGAAATCGGCAAGATGATTCCGGCAGAGTCGGCGGTGTTCCGGGAAACGCCGTGGACCAGCTACAACATCATGATGATCTTCGATTCGGCATACGGCGGTTTCAGTGCGTTGGAGCACCAGAGCTCCCATGTCGGCATCTACAACCAGGGCATAATCGGCAATCCGATTCTCGCTTCGATCACCGCGCATGAGATCTTCCATGCCTGGAACGTCAAGCGGCTCCGGCCGGCGGAGATGGTGCCCTATGACTATCACCAGCCTCAGCCGACGCCCTGGCTCTGGGTCAGCGAGGGGATCACCGACTATTACGCCGACCTCGCCCTGGTCCGCGGTGGCATCATCGATTCCACTCAGTTCATGGGTCTGACGGGCAACAAGGCGAACACCGTGGACATGACTCTGCCCACCGCCCTGGAGGACGCCTCGCTGTCCACCTGGATCCATCCGGAGGACGGTAGCGGCTACATCTACTATCCCAAGGGCTCACTCGCCGGGCTGTTGCTCGATATTCAAATCCGGGATGCCAGCGACAACGCCAGATCGCTCGACGACGTCATGCGGCAGCTCTACCAGAATACCTACAAGAAAGGGCGGGGCTTCACCGCGGCCGATTTCTGGCCCGAGGTGTCGCGGGCGGCAGGCGGGCGTCCCTTCGAAGACTTTGGCGCCCGCTATGTGGACGGGCGGGACCGCTACCCCTTCGATCGCATCCTTCCGCTGGCTGGAATGCGAGTGGCGCTGGATACGTTGTGGGAGCCCAGGCTGGGCCTGCAGACCGCGGCGGACTCGAGCGGCATCGTGGTAACCGGGCTGGTTCCCGGTGGTGCGGCCCAGGAGGCCGGTGTGCAGGTGGGCGACCGCGTGGTCGCGCTGGGCGACCTCTCCCTGTCAGACCCGGACTTCGGCCCGGCGTTCCGGGCCCGCTTCGGCAAGCAGGACGGAGCTCCCCTGCCAATCAAGGTGCACCGAGGGAGGGACACCCTGACACTGAACGGCAAGGTTCGGCTGGTGGCCCGGGTCGAGGGCCGGTTCGAAATTGACCCGTCGGCATCGGCCAAGGCGGTTCGGATTCGGAGTGGGATCTGGAAGGGAGTTGTTGGCCGGTAGCTAGAGTCGTGAGTCGCGAGGCACGAGTCTCGGATTGAAGAGGAGTCGCTCTTCTTGCCCCTTCCCCAATTCCCTGCTTCCCTGCCTCCTACCCGTCTTCGACCCGGGTCAGCACCCCGCTCCATGAGTTGTCTCGCTTGTGCCCACCACGGAACTCGAAGTGGTGATCAACCAGAATGCGCCGGGTGAATTCCCAGGTGGGTTGCTCGTGCAGCCGGTGTCGTAGCACCAATGGCACCAGCTGGGCCGCGATGACCCACTCATTGGCTTCCAGTCCCGGATAAAGGTGGGCCCATTCCGACCGCAGCCGCGCTTCGCGCATCGCCATTGAAAACCGCCCGAGTAGTTCGCGCCTGAATGCATCCTGGCAGCGCGCGTGAGTGCGGTG
>DATFQK010000519.1:0-7286 GCA_035264345.1 Gemmatimonadales bacterium
CGTGCACGATGCATCCGTCTTGGATGTTGGTCTGGGGCCCGATGACGATCGGAGCCATGTCTCCCCGGAGCACCGCGTGGTACCACACGCTGGACTCCTCGCCCAGGGTCACATCCCCCATCACAGCCGCGGTCGACGCGATGAAGGCAGTAGGATGGATTTTCGTCATTGGCGGGGATGGAAGCTTACTGCGTCTGGGCCGGCGGAAAGAGCATCTGGGTCCAGGCTTCGACCGGAGCCCCATCCTTCAGCGCAGGGTGCCAGGTGACCGTCCACACGAAGTTGCGGACGGCCCGCTCGAAGGCTGGGTCGTTCGACGGCCGGAGACGCATGATGTCCACGGTCCGCCCTTCGGCCGAGACTTTGACCCACAGCAGTGATGGACGAGGTGAAGGCTGGGCATCCGGCGGACGGGCCACGAACGGCGGATTGACCGGCTTGGGCCGCTCCTCGAAGCAGGAGCCATCGGCGTTGTAGCCGGGTCCTGGCACACAGCCCGGTTCGGCTCGCCGCTGACCCTCCGGCCGGGTCGGCACCGGGGCTCCGATCTGGGTGAGCTGGGGGGTGAGCTCCTCAACCGTGCCCGGGCGAACCACGATGGTATCGGAATAAAAATTGTACCGCGGCGCCGAGATCGCGAGCGCGTGAGGTCCCGGCGCAAGCTTGGTAACCGCCTGGCTAACCGGTTCCTCGTCGATCATGACGGTGGATCCCCGGGGCAGACCGGTGAGACGGATACCGCCGCTGTCCACTGGTCCGACCACGTCATTAATACCGGCCAACCCGGCTGCCGTTGAATCCCTCAACCCCTTTTTATCCGCCGAGTCCGCTGGCGGAGGCGACGACCCGCTGGGCGAAGCTACCGTATCCCGCGGAGCGATGGCCGGTCGTGCCGTGGTATCGAGCCGCGGGCTGGTGTCCTCGGCAGCCTTCACCGAGTCCGCCGGCTCCGCCGCGATCCCTCCGGGTGCAAAGCCGTGAACCCCGAAGTAGTACAAGGCGCCGCCCACCGCTCCCAGCACGGCAAGCAGAATCCACACCCAGGCCCAAGAGGACGAACTGCCCCGCATGGCCACAGAACGGTCGGCTACCCGGCGAGGCACATCGCGGCGCTCTCGGGGCGTCATCCGCCGATTGACCAGCGGCGAATCGAGGGGGGTGGTGGGCTGACTCACGATGGGCGGAAACGCTCCTCCACTCGGAACCGAGCCCATCGCTGAGCCCGCCCAGGCCGTGGCAGGAACCACGGTGGCCAGGCTGGTCCGCAACGCTCCAGTGGCCGCGATTGGCTGACCCTGAAACGACGCGATCAGCTCCTCGCAGGTCTGATACCGGTCAAATGGGTCCTTCATGAGCATCCGCTTGATGATTTCAAAGAGACGGCGCTCGTCGGCGGTTACCAGACTGGGCGTAGGGATCGGCTCGGTGATGTGCTTGTATCCGATCGAGAAGCTGTCCTCACCATCGTAGGGGACACTGCCGGTAAGGCACTGATAGGCCACGATGCCCAGGCTATAGATGTCGCTCCGGCCATCGATCGGCTGCGCCCGGGCCTGCTCAGGACTCATGTAGTGTGGAGTTCCGATGGACATGCCGGTTCCGGTCAGCTTCTGTCCGGACGCGGCCTTGGCAATGCCGAAGTCGGTCAGTACGCTCTGCCCGAACTCGTCGAACATGATATTGTCCGGCTTGATGTCGCGGTGGACGATACCGCGTTGGGCGGCGTAGCCCAGCGCACTCCCCGCCTCGAGCAGGAGCCGCCGGATCTCGGGTGGGGTCAGCTTCTTCCGCTGGCCCAGGATCCCGGACAGCGAGCCACCCCGGAGAAACTTCATCACGAAGTAGATGACTCGATCGGAGCGGCCGACTCGATAGATCGGAATGATGTTGGGGTGCTCCAGCTGAGCGGCGGTGCGCGCCTCCCGCTGGAAGCGCTCCACGAACTCGGTGTCGAACGCCAGGGAAAACGGCAGGACCTTGACGGCCACCTCGCGCTCCAGCTGCCGATCCTTGGCCCGGTACACCATGGCCATTCCGCCCCGACCCAGCTCCTCGATGATGTCGTATTCGGCGCTGAGCGACTCCCGCACGAGGTCGAGCTCCTGCAGGACCCCGGTTGCGATGGCATGCACCGGGGTGGTGGCCATGAGGTCCAAGCCGCAGGAGGGACAGAACTTCGATTTTCCGGTGATTTCGCTGCCACAGCGGGAGCAGAACATAGCGCGCAAGCTACGCGGTGGCCTTGCTGAGTCAAGCGGAATCGCGTGGCGTATCGCGAGATGCTTTGCACTAAGCGGGGCAGCTGGGCAGCCAGGCAGCGGGGCAGATCCCGCTTTAAAATTTCGCCTCGCCCAAAGAATAGGAGACAATTCTGGCACACTGCCCTGCCGCCCCGCTGCCCTGCCGCCATTGGCACGTAGAATGCAGCCAACGCGGCCGGTGGTCCGGCTCCCCCAGCCTCGGGACCCCTCATCCCGTCATCATTCTGGAGAGCCTGTGGTCCCGTATCACACGATTGCCTTCAGCCAGCAGAAGCTCCGGGCGGCACTGCGCCGCGCTGCGGGTCAGGAGCCGGCTTTCAACTATGGCTTCGTGGTACACTCACGGCGCCAGCATGAGCGCCCCACGCTGGGGTTGATCACCTTGCACGGTGAGAGCCTGGCGTTCAACGAGCGGCTCCTGAAGTCACTGGACGGGCTACCCCTCTGGTTGTTCGGTCACGCACGCATAATCCTGGTACCCGGGGTGGCCGTAACGCCGGCCGAGGGTGGCCGGACCAAGCAGGCCGATCGGCCCCTGGCCTCCATGCTCATGAACATCGCTACCTTCGACACCAGCACCGGCGTCACCCAGCATCTGGTACAGGTCGAAGCGGTGGTCAAGGCGGAGAGCCTGGTTCAGCCGCTGCTGATTCTGACCCCGACCCGACCCGCCGCCTGGCCGATGTGAGGTAAGACGGGAAGCTGGGAGGCGGGGAGGCGGCGAAGTAAGAGCGCAACCGCGAAGCCATCTTAACAAAAACACCTCCAACTATCAGTCTGGGGGTGTTCGTTTTTTTAGCTGATTCATCAGTTCCCTACTTCCTCACCTCCTAGCTTCCCCGCTTCCCCGCGTCTTTATCCTCCACCACCTGAAATTCCTGCCCTCGATGATCGCGGCGCCCGGCCGCATCCACCACCAGGAGGTCGAGCACATAGTTACCCGGCTTGAGCCGGCTGAGCTGGAGCCGGCGGTGGCTACTCACCCGCGGCGTGGTGGCCTGCTCCTCGAACTTCAGTCGAATGGCTGCTCCGCCCCCGCCAAAAATCTTCTTGAATATCCCGCCGCCGGAACCCTTCTTCTTGACCGTAAGCTCCACGGTATAGGGACTGGGCTTGAGACCGTCGATCTCGTAGTACAACTCCATCTCGTCGCTGCGGCGGTAGATCCGGAGCGGATTGAAGAGCACGGTGTCGTCGGGCGTACGGCGCCATGCCAGATTAGTGCTCCGATTCCCCAGCACCAAATCGCTCAGACTGAGTCCGGTCGGCTGTGTCGGTCCTACCCGTAGAGAGTCGGTGGGGAGGGTGACCCCGGCAGCCTCTCCTTGTTGGATAGCCAGTCGGTAGTGCAGTGGTCCGGAAGGAACCGTGGTTTCTGCCCGCCCTACCAGATGTTCGTTGGGCGGCACCGGCTCCGGCGCTACGAAGTGACGAGTGGTGTCCAGCGATGCGACCACCTGGTTCCGGCTGTCCAGGGCGACGAAACGGAGCCTGACGCTGTAGAGGAAGCCGCGCGTCACCGGGACCGGCTCGAGACTGGAGCCGGCAATGGCATAGGCGATTTGGACCTTGGGGCCGCCGGAATCGCGGCCGACGGCCAGCACCTCCGAGTGAGCCTTCAGGTCCTGGGGAAAGCGCAGCTCGTAGCTGTCGCTGGTGGTTCCTATTGCTATGCTCTCCTGCCCAACCCGGCGCTCCTGGCTTTGATACCGCCCGGTACTGCCCCGGTTGGCGCTCTGCAGCCGCCGGTAAATCGGGGACAGCCGCTCCCGGGACAGCATGAGCTGCTCAGCCACCGCATTGTCAGCGGCGTTGGCCTCTCCTTGCAGACGCACGGCGTTGCCGAATCCCAGCACGTCGAAGAGGCTTTCCACCAGCTTGAAATCCTGCACGTCCTCCCGGGCGATGAAATGAAAGATCATATCACCGTCGGACCGGGCATAGCGCCAGGATTCGTTGGGCTCGAGACTGGGTGCGGCATAGCTGGCCCGGCTGGAAGGCTCGCCGTGACGGATGTAGATGATTCCCCGGTCGTCAAAATCCCGGCTCCCGGAGCGGAATCGCTCCACGATGTCGTAATGCCGGTTGTTGGTAGTCAGCTGGAAATTCTTGCGGGCGTAGAAGAGACGGCGGTAGTGCTCGCGAAGTCGTTCGCCGTCGGCCCGTAGCTCGGCACGGTCCCGCTGGCCCCAGAACCGCCGCAGATAGCGCACCCGACGCTCGCCCCGTTGCTGGTCGAACTCACGAAGGACGCTGTCGGGGGCAATGGTGGCAAGATCGGCCCGATAACCCGCGACGGTGGCCGAGTCGTCAGAGGCTGCACCCTCATAATACGGTGTGACACCATCGAAACGGCCCATCAGGAAATCGGTTCGGGCAATCTCGAGCAGGCCGAGACTTCGGTTCTGACCATGCTCGAGGTAGCCATTGAAGGCAGCCAAGGCCGAATCACCGTCCCCTACTTCCCGTTCCACCCGGCCCCGGGCGAGCAGCACCTCGGGAACGGCTTCAGCGGAGGTGTTTCCGGCCCGGCGCAGCGCTTCCAGCGCCACGCCGAGCTTGATGTTCACCCGCTGACGCAACGCGGTGTTGGCCAGATCCACCAGCCCGCTGGCAAACGACGGGTCCACCTCGGCTGACTTGGCAAACGCCACGGCTGAGCGCGTCAGCGCATCCTTCCCCAGCATCGTCTTGAGCCCGGTGACGAAGGAAACCTGAGAGTCGCCCACTCCATACTCCGCGAGTCCCATCCCATACCAGGCGTAGGGCCACGAAGGCTGAAGGTCGATAGCCCACTGAAACTCCGAGGCCGCATCGTCATAGTGCGAGTGACCACCCATCTCGGCCAGTCGGAGGGAGAGAAACCCCAGCTTCAGATGAAGCACGCCATCGTTGCGATGAACCTTGGCGGAATCGATCAGACGCTTTTCGATGGCGAGAAGGCCGGCGGAATCGGAGGTGGATGCGAGAGAGTCGCGGAAGCGTTCCAGCTCGGCTCGGTCGGGTGGGGACTGAGCCGTGATCGAGCGGGGAACCATTGCCAGGATGGCGAGGGCGAGAAGGCCGCAGTGCGACTGAAGTTTCGTTTTCAGACTGAAGTGCAACATCAGCCAGACCTCATTACTGCACGCACCTGCTTAGGGAGCAGCGCTTCCCGACCTGCTGCCGGCGGATGCGCGGGGGGATGGAATTGTTTGCGCCCTAGGAGACGCCTCTGACCCCAGCCGGCCCACATCACGTGAGCCCTGGTTCCGGGCCCGTCCCCGAAGAAAACTCTCGATACCCTCGAGCAGACCCCGGGCGTAGAGCCGCTGCCCCGAAACTGACCGAAGCCGAACCTCCTGGTCCGGCAGGATCACGAACATTCCCTCACTCAGCGCCGCCGGCATCCAGGTGGGACGGATCAATGCCAGGTCTGCCCGGCCAACGCCAAGGTCGGGAAGCCGGAGCCGGCGTACCAGCGCCCGCTGGATCTCGGCCGCCAAGGGCAGACTGCGGGGCTGATTATAGAATACGGTGGTCCCGTTATTGGTGAAGGGGTTGACGCCATCCGGCAGAGCGTTGTTGTGGATGGACACCAGAAGCTCGGCCCCGCTGGTATCCGCCAACGTCACCCTCGACCACAGGTCCACCGCGGTGTCCGCGGTGCGAGTCATGATCACATGGGCTCCGGCCTGCCGCAGCAGTGCTCGAAGCCGCAGAGCCACGCCCAGGTTGGCATCCGCCTCCCGTAAGCCGGTCGGACCGGTGGCGCCAAGAGGCGGGTGTCCCGGATCGATTGCGATGCGGCGGTTCCGCAGCGGATGGCTGGGTGAGATGGAAGGAGGACGCCGGATCTCGAGCAGCAGATCGTTTCGGTCCCAGCGGGTGCGGTAGCCCCAGACCGGCTGGGTCAGCTCTGCGGTGAAGCTCAGCTCGTCCGTACCGCTCTGACTCCAGCCGAGGCGGTGGATCAGCGTGTCCCTGCCGTAGCGGATCCAATCCACGTCACCCATGGCGCTGTAGAACCTGACCGTCAGCGCCCGTTCGGTCTCGATTACCTGGAACGGCACTCGCTGGGTGAGGGGTACGCGAAGCGCGACCCGGTCTGGCAGGCTGCTCAGTGTCACCGAGCCTACCACGGCGCTGGGGGCCGGAATTCCCCTGGGCAGGGGCCGCGCGTCCGATGTAGGCACCCAGGCCACCGCTTCGGGCGAGAGCCGGATGCGGAGATCCTCATTCAGTCGGGCCGTCACCTGGGCCCGCGTGCCGGTGGGAAAGAACCATTGATACGGGCCCCCGGGTGTGGCCCTTCCGGGGGTAAGACTATCGGTCTTTCCCGTGTCGGTCGTGTCATCGTCGAACTCGGTCACCAGCGGCAGGGTATCCATCAGCGATACTTGCAAGGGCCATCGAACCCGAACGGTATCTGGATCCAGAACGGCTTCCAGGGTTGCCCAGCCCGAATCGGGAGACAGGAGATCGGCGTAGGGAGTGGGACAGGAGGCCCCGGTGACGCAGCGCAACACGGCCCGGCCGAGGACTTGAATGAGGGTGGGCGAGGGGCCGCGAAGGATGGGTCCGGGGTCGGGCCCCAGCCTTTTACCCCGGACCACGCCGACGAACCTGATTTCGTCTGGCGTGCGTAGCTTGGTGGTGTCGTGCTCGAATGCCCGAATGGCGGGGAGGACTTCTTCCGGCTGGCGCTGAGGAAGCAGCTGAACGGTGGAACCGTCGGGCAGATGTAGCCGAACGTCGGCTCCCTCTGCGACGCGGGCGGACAGCGTCACGTACTCGTCCCGACCGATCCATGTCTGACCGCGAGGCGAAAGCGACATCGTATCGATCCAGGCCCGGCCCGACCTCACTTCACCGGGCACGAACCGCGGATCGCGTCGAACCAGGTAGTTCATCACGCTCGAGTCCTGCCCCCGGAAAGCCTCGATCCTGAACTGCATCACGCTGTCCGGCGGGAATTGTAGCCAGGCGAGCCAGGCACCGTTGGGCCAGATCCGAACCCGGTTGCCGTTGATGGTGAGTCGCACG
>DATFQK010000520.1:0-2401 GCA_035264345.1 Gemmatimonadales bacterium
GCAGCTTCCACGGACTTCCCCAGCGTGTCAATTGCCCGGAAGAGCAATTGGAAGACGGCCGAGCTGCCCTGCAGCCGGCCCGCCCGAAGCCCGTCGAGCAGATTCTCGATCCCATGAGCCAGCTGGGCCACACTCGAGTAGCCCATAGTCGCCGCCATGCCCTTAATCGTGTGGATCGCACGGAAGAGCCGATCCACCGGCTCGGGTGCGGACGGCTGCTTTTCCCACTCGAGCAAGGAGCTGTTGCAGGCTTTGAGATGCTCGCGGCTTTCCGCAAGAAACAGGGTGGCGTACTTGGACAGGTCCATGGATTACGCCAGGACGCGCTGTACCGCCTCGAGGACACGGGATGGCTGGAAGGGCTTCACCACAAAATCCTTAGCACCGGCCTGGATGGCCTCGACGACGAGGGCCTGCTGCCCCATGGCGCTACACATCAGGATCTTGGCCTCGGGGTCGGACTTGCAGATCTCCCGCACCGCCTCGATGCCGCCCATGTCGGGCATCACGATGTCCATGGTGACGAGATCGGGCTTGAGGGCGCGATACTTCTCGACCGCCTGTAATCCGGACTCGGCCTCGCCCACTACCTCGAAGCCCGCCTGGCTCAGGATGTCGCTGATCATCGTGCGCATGAAGATGGCGTCATCGCAGACGAGCACGGTGTGGTTCACGGAACTCCTCCTTTAGCTTCCGATGATCGGCGCGAATACGGCATCAACATCGAGCAGAATGAAGTGCCGGTTGGACTCCAGTCCTACCGCCTTGACCAACCGGGGATCGACCCCAGGGAGCTCCCGCCGTTCCACCACGGAGGCGGCGGGCACTTCGAGGAAATCCAGCACCTGGCCGACCCCAAGGCCGTAAGCCTTCCCTCTGACCTCGAGCACGACAATGGCGCCCTCGTCGGACAGTCGCCGCTCCTGTTGCAGGAGCAGGTGCCCGTCGAGAACGGTCAGGAGGCTTCCTCGAACGTTGACCAGCCCTTCGACTGTGTCCGCCACCCCGGGAATGCGGGTGGCTGGGAGCCGGGGGAGGATCTCACGCACGATCCCTGCCGGGGCCGCGCAGACAATCTCACCGATTCGAAAAATGACGGCGTGAAGCGCGGAAGAATTAGCCATCTCTATTGAAGAAACGAAGATAGCGGAGCGGGTCTGACCGATCAACCAGTTCTTTGCCACCAGCCATAGCCAACGCTGGACGTAAGTCGTCAGGCCATTCGGCCGCGAACTCAAGTGGTGCTCCGCTCACAGGATGGCGGAATGCCAGAGCGGCCGCATGCAGTGCCTGTCGAGGAGTGGCGCGGCCGAGCCGGTCGGCATTCCGCCGCTGCACGCCGGAAATCCGCCGGCTCCCGCCGCCGCTGTAAATCGGATCGCCCACTACGGGGTGTCCCACATGCTCCAGATGCACTCGGATCTGATGGGTTCGGCCGGTGTGCAGCTCGAGACGCAGCAGATCGACCACATCGAATCGGGCAACCACGAAGGCGTCGGTGCGGGCGGCGCGGCCATGGGCTACGATAGCCATGCGCTTTCGATCCTGGGGGTGTCGTGCCACCGGAGCCTCGATGACCAGCGGACTGGAGTCGAGGTGTCCCCAGGCCAGCGCGGCATAGGTCCGGCGAACCCGTCTGGCGGCAATCGCAGCCCCCAGTCGCCGGTGGGCCAGATCAGTCTTCGCGACCAGCATCAGACCGGAGGTATCACGATCCAGCCGGTGAACGATGCCGGGGCGGCCTTCGGCCCCTCCGGCCAGGGTGGTGCCCCGCGCGACCAGCGCGTTGACCAAGGTGTCGTCCCAGTGGCCTGGGGCCGGATGCACCACCAGGCCCGCCGGCTTGTCGATCACGGCCAGGTGCTCGTCTTCAAAGATGACGTTGAGGGGCATTGCGCGGGGCAGAAGCGCCCGCGGAGGTTCGGACTCAGGAAGGCGCAGCGTCACGGTCTCACCCCGGGAGAGCAGCCGGGATGCCCGCGCGACTTTCCCTGCGATGCTGACCCGTTTTCCCGCAATGAGCCGGGCTGCCTGGGTTCTGGAGAATCCGAGCTGATCGCTGAGGAAGCGATCCAGACGCTCGGTTTGAGAGCTGAGAACGGTAAACTTGATTTCTGAGGCAGGCGTGAAGTCTGGCCCCGCTGGAGGCTCCCCCTCCCCCGCTTCCCCGCTTCCCCGCTTCCCCGCTGACCTCACACCACCGAAGCCGATTCCGGCTCCGGCCGGCGGGCGTCTTCCCGCCACAGCGAGATTGCCAGGGCGATTGCTCCGCAGCTCACCGCGATGTCGGCCACGTTGAAGGTCGGCCACCGCAGGGCGCCCACGCCGACATCGAGAAAGTCCACCACGCCCCGCGAGCTCCGCACCCGGTCGATGAGATTTCCCACCGCGCCTCCCGCCA
>DATFQK010000521.1:0-3831 GCA_035264345.1 Gemmatimonadales bacterium
GTCTGCATCCCGATCTGCAATCCAGTCCAATAGTTTCGGAGGCGTCACATGGCAGGTAACCGACTGGTACTTCTCACTCTAGCACTTCTGGCGGGGTGCGGCGGCGACAAGGGAAAGTCTTCCCTCATCGACGAGTCCGACCGCGATCTGCAACGTCCCGGGGTAGATGCTAGCGCCCCGCTTAATGATCAGGGCTCCAAGCCGGCGACGAAGCCATCCAGCAAGGCTGCGCCGAAGCCTGTGGCCAAACCGGTCGCAAAGGCCATCGGCGCGACGCTCTCGTCCGGGACGGCGATCTCGGCCAAGTTCGACGGGGGCATCAGCTCCCGGACTCACAAGGCGGGACAGAAGCTGACTGGCACCGTTTCGTCCGACGTGAAGGACAAGAGCGGCCGGGTAGTCATTCCCAAGGGGTCGAAGGTGTACCTGACAATCGCCGCGATTCACGAATCCGAGAACAAGTCGGACAAGACCGGCAAGCTGGTCCTCACCCCCACTCTGGTCTCCATTTCGGGCAAGACCTACCCGCTCAAGGGGTCTGCCGCGGCACTCGATCGGACCCTCAAGGACCGGAAGACCAACGCGGGTGACCTGGCCAAGGTCGGCGTTGGGGCCGGTGCCGGCGCCCTCCTGGGCACGGCAGTGACCGGTGGAAGCACCAAGGGCGCGGTCATCGGCGGGGTCGCCGGTGCGGCAGTAGGAACCCAGCGGGCAATCCAGACTCAGGATCGAGATGTAGTCGTTCCCGCCGGGTCCCGCCTGAAGGTCACCCTGGCGGCGCCCTTCCGCCGTAGCTGACGCTCCGCAACACCCAGCAGCCTCGGACGCCGTCCGGGGCTGTGTTTTTTTCCGGCTGTTGGCAGGCCCAAAAAGGGCTATACTCCGGCATGTCCAGAGCGTTCGTCAACGAGGACGCGGGTACCGGAGAAGCCCCCCGGTACCCGCTTCCCTCGCCCGAAGACCCCTCCTACGATCTCGCCGCAGCCAGAGCTCTGCTCCGGGGCGCCGATGCGGGGGACACCGCGAGCGCTGAATCCGCCACCGGGTACTATTGGGGCGAGCCGAAGCTTCTGCCCTGGATTGAACGCATTCTCGAGGAGGCCCTGGAGGATGGAAATGAGCGCCTGGAGCAGTTGGCCCAGCGTTACCTGAGGGCTTCCAACCGGCAGTCACGCAGCACGCAATCCTTAGGGGGCGAGATGGATCGAGAGAGAACCGAATCGGGCGAGATCGATGAAGCCCTGAACCCGCATCGGGGCGAGGAGCAGGCGCGCGCCCGCGAGCATACTGCTGACATCCTTGCCCGCCGAGGCGTTCTGTTGAACGGCGATGAGTCGGATGATGAGCTGGCCGACCTCTGGTCGGCGGTTGACCGGTTCGAGTCGCTGGTCGAGTCCCGGGGTGGAGACACCATGACCAACTCGCCCGATTCAGCGGAGCCGGATAATCCGGACTTCGTGCTCCCCGAGCGTAAGTCGCGCGAGTCGGCCGGCGACTACACCCGGCGAATTCTTGAGGCGGCGGCCAGGCTCACCAACTTCGAGCGCTGACCGTCGACAGCCTGACCGAGCCCTAGCGCCTGCGCTGGAGCCTGGCCTCCCGCCGATAGGGAAAGACGTCCACCACCTCTCCCCGCGAAAGCTTCTGTTGGGCCTCGAGCCAAAACTCGATGCCCAGCAGGTCTGCATGGGCCTCAAGAAAGGCGTCCCGGAGCTTTTCGGGGGGGAGCAGGAACGTGCCGAACTCCTCAGGGAAGACATCCTGCTCATCCACGTGGAACCAGGGCTCGGCGGCAAACTCGTCTTCGATCGAGGTGGCCTGGGGCAGGCGCCGAAAGCGGCACTCGGAGAGCAGGCAGAGCTCGTCGTAGTCATAGCAGATCACCCGGCCATGGCGGGAGACGCCGAAGTTTTTCGCCAGCATGTCTCCGGTGAAAATGTCCGCAGCGGCGAGATCCTTGATGGCGTTGCCGTAGTCGATCACCGCCTCACGAGCGGCGGCCTCATCGGCCTGCCGCAAGAAGAGATTGAGCGGAATGACCCGCCGCTCGGTGTAAAGGTGGCGCACCACCACACGGTCACCCTCCACCCGCACCGTTGAGCCCGCAACCTCCAGCAGGTAGTTCAGCAGCTTCTCGGGAAAACAGTGGCGGGGAAACTCCAGGTGCTCGAACTCCTGGGCGTCCGCCAGTCTCCCCACCCGGTCTCGCACGAAGACGAAATGGTACTTGGCCATGACCGACCGGCGGGTGGTGTTCTTGGGTGCGCCAAAACTGTCCTTGATGATCTTGAACACCACGTTCCACGAGGGCAGCGTGAACACCGCCATGACCATGCCTTCGTCGCCTTCGACGAAGGAAAACCGGGCATCGGGCTCCTCCAGGTGCCGCATCAGGCCGCGGTAGAGCTCGGTCTTCCCATGCTTGTTATGCCCGATGGCGGTATACAGCTCATGCATCTGCTTGAGCGGCATGATGGTGCTCAGGAAATCCACCAGCGCCCGAGGCCGCGGGGCCTCAGCCCGGAAATAACTCCAGCTGAATCCGAAGACGACGCTGGCCTCGTCCGAGCTCATCAAAACCGCATCCACCACGATCCCTCGCTCGGCGTGCAGCAGGGGGAGGACCAGGGGAATAGTGGAGGGGCCGGCACGAATCCGGCCAACCAGGTAAGCGCCTTTATTCCGGTAAAAGATCGAGCGAAGCAGGTCCAGGTGGCGGGGCTCCCTGTCCACGGATTCCTGCCGAACTCGCGCCTCGATCAGCTCTGCCACCAGTGCCGCATCCCGGTCGAGCTGGGCGTAGGGAACAGTCCAGGGAAGGTCGCTCAGGATGCGGTGAATCAACTCGGCCCCTATCCGGGACACCGAGTGCGTGTCGTATATCTCGGGTTCTGCCTCCGACTTGGCTGCCGGCGCGGGGGGCTGCAGATACTCGATGGCCGGGTCCACCCCCACCGTGCTGAATACCCGGCGGGTAACGGAGTTGAAGAAGGTCTCCGCCAGCTCGGCGTCAGGTCTGCGACCCACGCGAGAGGCGTGTTCGAGCTTCATCGCCCCCCACACCGTTCGCTCCATTACCGCATCGTCGAGGATGTCGCGGACATCAGCGACGGCGGCATCGACGTGGGCCTTATAGAGCTCCAGCCTGGCCGTTGCGTCGGCCTGGGAGCCGGCCCAGTCACGCAGCTCGAACCGGCGGCGAGCCCGGCCGGTGATCTCTTCAAAGCCCTGGGCGTACTCATCGTAGGCCGAATGGATGGCCGCTACCGCGGCACCAATCGGGCGGAGCGTCGTATTGAAGTTCATCGATGACCCAATCAGATTGCGGCAACCCCCAAACACATGTCGATCATCCCGGCGACAAGGATCAGGACGATGTCAGCCACCCGTACCGCTACGCAACCGTCGCCCGTCTCCGTTGACGGAGAGGCCATCACTCTCCGCAATGGCCACCTCGAGGTGCCGGCCCGACCCATCATTCCCTTCATCGAGGGCGACGGTACCGGGCCGGACATCTGGCGCGCCTCCCAGCTCGTATTCGACGGTGCCGTGGCCACGGCCTACGGCGGCAAACGGCGGATCGCCTGGGTGGAGGTGCTGGCCGGTGAAAAAGCCAAGAACCAGACCAGCAGCTGGCTCCCCGAAGAGACCCTGGCAGCCATGGCCCGCTACCTCGTTGCCATCAAGGGGCCGCTTACCACTCCGGTTGGAGGCGGATTCCGCTCGCTGAACGTGGCGCTCCGCCAGAAGCTGGACCTCTATGCCTGCATCCGCCCGGTACGCTACTTCCCGGGAGTTCCCTCGCCGGTCAAGGCTCCCCAGGACGTCAAT
>DATFQK010000522.1:0-6760 GCA_035264345.1 Gemmatimonadales bacterium
GGACCGGGAGACAGCCCGGGACAGCACGCGGCCGACACCCTGGCCGCCAGTGATGGCCTCGCCGACCCCGAAGCCGTCCGAATTCTCACCAACGAGGGACCCGACCGGGTCTACGAGCTGCTGGAGCTGGGAGCCAAGTTCGACCGCGGGCTGGACGGCAAGCTTCGGTTAGGCCTGGAGGCGGCCCATACGCGACCCCGGATCATCCATGCCGGGGGAGACCGGACCGGCGCTGCCCTCATCAGCTGTCTGGCGCAGGTGATCAGCGATCATCCTGAAATCGAGGTCCTGGAGCACACCGAGGTCACCGGCCTGGTCAGTCAGAAAGGCCACATCGTTGGCGTCTCGCTGATCCGGCAACGGGGCCCGGCCGAGATCCTACCGGGATCGGCAGTCATCCTCGCGACCGGGGGAGTGGGCCAGCTGTATGAGGTCACCACCAACCCCCGGGTGGCAACAGCCGACGGCTGGGCTCTGGCCCATAAAATCGGCGCCCAGCTCCGCGATATAGAGTTCCTCCAGTTTCATCCCACCGCACTGAAGATCCCCGGTCTCAATCCAGCACCCCTGATCTCCGAGGCCGTGCGCGGCGCCGGAGCCGTACTGCTGAACAAGGCCGGTCACCGGTTCGCACTGGATTTCGACAGTCGCGGCGAGCTCGCTCCTCGGGATATCGTAGCTCGCGCCGTGGCTGCAGCCGACGCCGGCGGTGGTGCCTGGCTCGACGCGCGGGAGGTCCCGGACTTTCCCACCCAATTCCCCGGAATCACCGCGATGCTCGCGCGACACGGCCTCGATCCCAGCACCGATCTCCTGCCGGTTGCGCCGGCCCTGCACTACGCCATGGGGGGCATCCAGACCGACCTCAACGGGCGAACCACCAAACCCGGCCTCTGGGCAGTAGGGGAAGTTGCCCGTACCGGCGTGCACGGCGCCAACCGCCTGGCTTCCAATTCCCTCCTGGAGGGCCTGGTGTTTGCCGACCGGGCCGGCCGATCCGTCACCCGGAGATCGAGGAGCAAGACGGGAGGGAATCTCTCCGGTGTAGGTGCCGGGATCGAGGAGACAGGAGCAGACCTGCAGTACGAGTCCACCCGCACGCAGATGCGTCATCTGATGACCGCCAATGTCGGCCTGCAGCGGAGCGAGACGTCCCTGCTCCAGGCCGAGCAGGAGCTCGAGCGGCTCACCGGCACCACACCGGTGGAGGCCTGGCGCACGAGAAACCAGCTGCTCGTAGCGGGGCTCATCACCCAGGCGGCTCGCCGCAGAAGAGAAAGCCGGGGAGGCCACCGCCGCACCGATTATCCGCCTGACTCGCTCAAGCGGGAGGCCGTCTGATGGGGGCCTCCCCCAATGGGAGCCTTTCGCTCCCGGTAATCGAGGCTGCCCAGGAAACGCCGGAGCAGGTCGCCGAGTTGCAGGCGGAGATCCGCCGGCTGGCTCGGGCCAGAAACGCGGTGGTGCTTGCGCACAACTACCAGCGGCCCGAAATCCAGGATGTGGCCGACTACGTGGGCGACTCGTTGGGTCTGTCCCGCCAGGCGGCAGGCACTCAGGCCAACGTCATCATCTTCTGTGGCGTCCACTTCATGGCGGAGACCGCGGCCATTCTCTCACCCCAGAAGCGGGTTCTGCTCCCTGACCTGCGGGCGGGGTGCTCGCTCGCCGCGACCATCACGGCCGATGATGTTCGGAGCTGGAAGGCTCAATTTCCCGGCTACATCGCGGTAGGCTACGTCAACACCACGGCCGAAGTGAAAGCCGAGCTGGACTACTGCTGCACCAGCGGCAACGTGCTCGATGTCATCGACGCCATCCCGGAAGACCGGGGGATTCTCTTCCTGCCCGACTTCTTCCTCGGCAGCCACGTCCGGCGGATGCGGCCGGAACGGCGGATCGAGGTCTGGATGGGAGAGTGTCACGTCCACAAGGGTATTCGTCCGGACGTACTGAATCAGGCGCGTGCCGAATATCCCGAGGCAGAGGTGCTGGTTCACCCGGAGTGCGGGTGCGCGGGTCAGCTCATCTACAGTATGGGTCTGGGCGACATCAGTCCCGAAGGCCTGCACATCACCTCGACCGAAGGCATGATTCGAAAGGTCACCGAGCGTCCGGCCACTCAGTTCATCGTGGCCACTGAGACCGGGATCATGCACCGGATGCAGCAGGTCGCGCCCAACAAGCAGTTCATCCCGGCAGATCCCGAGGCGGTGTGCGCATTCATGAAGACGATCACGCTTCCCGAGGTCCGCAATTCGCTGGCCCTCGATCGGTATCACATCACCGTACCTCCGGACATAGCTGCCCGAGCCCGCCGAGCCATCGATCGCATGGTGGCCCTGGGATAACGGCCGAGTCTTGGCACCTCAATCGGCAATAGACCGGATCGCCGCTCTCGCGCTGGAAGAGGACGGCGCCCACGACATCACCTCCGAGCTTACCGTCTCGCCGGCGCTCCAAGGTTTCGGGGTGATCGAGTTTCGGAGTGGCGGGATAGTCGCGGGCAGAGAGTACGCCACCGCCGTGGCCCGGGCCTGCAGCTGCGCTATCGAGTGGAACGTGGCAGATGGCGACGAGGTTCGAACCGGATCGACTATCGGGCTGGTGAGCGGCGAGCTCCGTGGCATTCTCCGGGCCGAGCGTCCGCTGCTCAATCTGCTGCAGCGCGCCTCCGGTGTTGCCGGCGCCACCCGGGGGTTGGTGGATGTGATCCAGGGCACGAGCTGCCGAGTCCTCCATACCCGGAAGACTGCACCCGGGCTTCGAGCCCTGGATATTGACGCGGTGCTGGCAGGAGGGGGACATCGTCACCGGGCGGACCTGGCCCACGAGCTGATGCTGAAAGACAATCATTGGCAGGCACTGACCCGGGAAGGGACCGCGCTGGCGCAGGTGCTCGCGCGAGCCGGGGCTGAGGGAGTGAGCGCCTTGTATGTCGAGGTGGAATCGGTGGAGCAGCTGGAGACCGCATGTCGGGCCGGTGCTACCCGATTGCTGGTGGATAATCAGTCGCCGGAGACTCTGCGGGCCTGGGCCAGGCTGGCGCGGGAGCGGTCGCCGGAAATCGAGATCGAAGCGACCGGAGGAATTACCCTGGAGAACGCGCGGGCCTACGCCGAAGCCGGCGCGGACTACATCTCGGTAGGAGCCCTCACCCACAGTGTGAAAGCGGCGGACATCGCCGTCGAAATCAAATTTTAGAATTTAGCCGCAGATAAACACGGATAACTGCAGGATCGCTCCGTATACCTAGCAGCTCCCTGTTTGATCTCGAAGATTCAGAACTTTGGTCAACGGCACACCGGTAGAGTCCGACTTGGAACGGTACCTCGCGTGTGCTGTTGAAGATCTCTTATTGTCGAAGTTTGTGAGGGGGGTGTTCTGGCCGGGGGAGCGATCCGTGTATTTATCTGTGTTCATCTGTGGCAAGGTTGTATCTGCGATTATCTGCGTTCATCTGCGGCAAAATTCTTTTCCAATGGCGGCCCCGCTTCGAACGACTCTCGGCTTCTCCTCCACGCAGCCCATGCCAGGTACGCCGGAATGCCGGCGAGAATGATCGCGAAGGTAACGCCGGTGTTGGCCGGGTCGGTCCAGAGCGCGTTGATCACCATTGCCAGTGATGCGAGCAGGAACAGCGCCGGAACCGCCGGGTACCCCCAGGTCCGGTAGGGCCGGAGCAGCTCGGGTCTTTTGCGCCTGAGCACGAAGACCGCCCCGACCGCGAGAGCATAGAAGGGCCAGATGCCCAGAATGAACTTGTCAGCCAGCTGCTGGAAGTCATTCAGCAGGACATAGACCACGCCGAGTGCCGTGGCCAGCCACACGGCGACCGATGGGCTGTGAAATCGGGGCGAGACCCGGGCGATCGACTGGAAGAAGAGGCCGCGGTCTGCCATGGCAAAGAAGATCCGCGGTCCCGTCATCATCGATCCGATCAGGGTGCTGAAGCAAGAGACCATGACCACGGCCGAAATCGCCGCACCGGCGTACCGGCCAAGCAAGGGTATCCGCTCCGCTGCCGTCGCGGCGATCAGGGGAGAGCGGGCCATCTGATCCAGCGGCACCAGGTAGATATAGGCGAGGTTGAGCAGGAGATAGATCAGCAGAATCCCCGACGTCCCGACGATCAGCGCCAGCGGCAGGGTCCGGCCCGGATTCCTGACCTCTCCTCCCACGAACGAGAGATCGGCCCAGCCATCGTACGTCCACATGATGGCGATCAGGGCTGTTGCGATCAGCGAAAGATTGATCCCGCTGCTCCAGGCCGGGGTGAAGTGCGCCGTGCTGCCCTGCCCTGCGGCGAACGCCAGGATCACTAAAATCGCAAGCGCTCCGTACTTGGCGACCGTAGCAAGATTCATCAGAACAGCTGCGCGATTCACCCCGAGATAATTCAGGAGGCCCACCGCAATCACCGCGGCCGCGGCCACCCAGCGGACCTGCATCGGAGTCAGCGCAATGAATCGGCCGAGATACTCGGCGAAGATGGTGGCGATGGCGCCCAGGGCAGAGGCGCGGATCACGGTGAGCTCGGACCAGCCGAACAGGAACGCCGGCATCGGGCCGAACGCCTCCAGGATGTACGCGAAGACACCACCCGATCGCGGGAGGGCTCCCGCCAGCTCGGCCAGAGTCAAGGCACCGAAGAGTGCGATGACCCCGCCAAGAACCCAGGCGAGCAGGACCGGCCCGGGCGACTGGAGCCGCTCGGCCACGCTCGCCGGCACCCGGAAGATGCCACTGCCGATGGTTGAGCCGATGAGCACCGCGACGGCGCTCCACAAGCCCAGATGGCGGGGTAGCCGTTCGCCCCAGGCGTCGCGTTCTGGAAGCATGGCCAAATATACGCCTCGCCAGCTATAATGGCTCAGATCACCATCTTGGAACGCTCGCATCAGCGATGACCGAAACACAACTTAGGGACCCAAGGCTGCTCCGGCGGCTGGCGTGGACGGGAGCGGCGCTGGCCTTCGGGCTCATCGTGCTCGGTGGAGTGGTCCGGATCACCGGCTCCGGAATGGGGTGCGGCGAGCACTGGCCCCGGTGCCATGGGGAGTGGTTCCCCCCACTCGACCTGCCCACCATGATCGAGATCGGTCATCGCTGGGCCGCCGCGCTGGTCAGCCTGGTCGTGCTCGCGCTCACGACCGTCGCCTGGGTTCGCCATCGCAACGAGCCGAGGCTGAGGACACCGGCGACGCTGGCCTCTGTTCTCCTGGTGGTGCAGGTCCTCCTGGGGGCCGTAACGGTGAAACTCGCGCTGCCGCCCTGGGTCGTGATCACCCATCTGGCCAATGCCATGGCGCTGCTGGCCGTGCTCGTGGTAACGGCGCTTCGGGCGGGAGAGACGCACCAGCCGGCTGCTCCGGCCAATCACCCTCCGCTGCAGAGACTGGTGTGGGCCACTGCGGGCCTCGGCTTTGTCGTGATTCTCTTCGGAGCCCAGGTCGCGAACTTCAGCGCCGGCTTGCTCTGCCTCGGCCTTCCGCTCTGCAACGGAACGCTCCTGCCTCCGGCTGCCCCGTTAGCCGCCCTGCACTGGACTCACCGGGTTCTCGCCTTCCTCTTTCTCGGTCTGGTGCTGACACTTACCACACTGGTGCTGCGGGACCGGACCTCTGGCCCCGGTCTCAGGCGGTGGACCCTCGTGGCTGCCGGGGTGACCGGATTCCAGCTCGGCGTAGGCGCCCTCATGGTGACCCGGCTGCTGCCTCCGGAGCTTCGCGCCGCCCACCTGATGGTTGGCACGCTCCTTTGGGCGACTCTGGTCATCCTGCTCTTCCAGGCCAATCGAAGCCCCACCGGCGTATCCGAGACGCGTAAGACCCACACCAGTCCGCCCGGTCTGCTGGCCGACCTGGTCACCCTTACCAAGCCACGTATCATCTCGCTGCTGCTGGTCACGACGGTGGCCCCGATGTTCATCACCCCGGCCGGGCTGCCTTCATTCTCGCAGGTCCTATGGGTGCTGCTCGGCGGGTATCTGATGGCGGGCGGGGCCAATGCCATCAACATGTGGTTCGATCGGGACATTGATGACAAGATGACCCGAACCCGGCTGCGTCCCATTCCGGCCGGCCGGATCTCTCCCTCGGCCGGACTGGGCTTTGGGATCGGCCTGGGAGTGGCGGCCTTCGCCATCTTCTGGTACCGGGTCAACTCGCTGAGCGCCTGGCTGGCGCTGGCCGGGCTCCTGTTCTACGTGTTCATCTACACCATCTGGCTCAAGCGCTCCAGTCCGCAGAACATCGTGATCGGCGGTGCGGCCGGCGCCTTCCCTCCGCTGGTTGGGTGGACCGCAATGACCGGACAGCTGGATCTGGCAGCCATCTACCTGTTCGCGATCATCTTCTACTGGACCCCACCGCATTTTTGGGCCCTCGCCATCATCAAGCAGGGTGAGTACGCCCGCGCAGGGGTGCCCATGCTGCCCGTAGTGCACGGCGAGCAGCGCACGAAATTCGAGATGCTGGCCTACACCCTGATCCTGCTGCCTCTTACGCTCATGCCGGCGTTCTTCGGGGCCCTGGGCTCCTTCTATGGGGTGGCCGCGTTACTTCTGGGGGCCCGATTGCTCTGGTACTGCGTCCGGTTGTGGCGGGAGCATTCTTCGACGCAGCTTGCGTGGAAGATGTATCGCTACAGTCTGCTCTACCTTGCGCTACTGTTCGTCGCCATGGGAATAGACCGGGCCCTGCCGTTCGGTCACCGTCCTACCAGAGTGTTCATCCTCAATCACCCCGAGCGGGTGCTT
>DATFQK010000523.1:0-2422 GCA_035264345.1 Gemmatimonadales bacterium
GGGGGGCGTGCGAGCACGCCCCCCGGGTTCCTGCATCAGGTGGTGGTACCGGCCGGCACCGGGGCCGGGATCACGGGGGGCTTGACGCCGTCCGCGGTCCGGGTCCGGCCGCGGAGCGGCTGCAGGTCGAACTCGACCAGCTTCTCCGCCCGGTTGCCGTACTGCTGGCGGACTCCGTTGCGCAGGAAGGTGGCCAGCTTGCGGCCTTCGGTGAGCAGCGCCTGGAGCCGCTGGGTCGCTTCCTGCTTGCTGGCCGCCATCGCGGTCTGGTGAGCCGAGATCTCCCGCACCTGCACGAGCATCGTCAGCAGAAGCGCCCGGTAGGTCTCGAGCTGCGGGAAATCCTTGGCGTTGGCCTCACACGAGGCCAGCAGGCGTTCCCATCCGTTGAGCGTCACTCCGTACTTCGGTTCCCTAGCCATGATCCTTCTCCTTGTATGGGCCTTGTGGCCCGATGATCCAGCGCCTCCTTGGCGCCGGAAAAATTCTCCTCTTCTATACCAGCCAAGCTGGGTTCAACGCCTGCGATGTGCATATTATATTCGGATGGACCAGGCTTGTCAAGCCCCTTTCCGAACTTCGTCCCACATTCCCTCTTCTCTGAATGCTAAAAGATCTGGGGAATGGCTCGTTCCCTTCTCCCGGAAAGCATTCCCCGCGGGGAATGGCTGGCCTGTAGCAATGTGCATCACAGGAATCTCTATGAAAGATCCGTTCCCTTGCCGGCTGGGCACACTCTCCGCGGAAACGGCCCATTCCCCAGCTCTCTACCCGAGTGAGACGGGGGAACGCGCCGCCATGGGGACGCCGTAGACCTTTCCCCGCTCACCCCGCGGCGTTCGTGCCGGGGAAAGCGCGGTGGAGAACGGAGAATGCTGGGAAAAGAGGGGGAACGCGCCGCGTGGAGCAGGGAACGAGGCGCTGGAGGGCTTCAGGCCTGGCGCATGAAGTGCCACCGGAGGTCGCCTTCCAGGCGGCGGTAGACCTCCGGCTGAATCTTGTGGCCGAAGCGGTGGAGGAGCGCGTTGACCGACTCGCCCCGGGCCGCCGCTTCGATCACCTCCGCGGCGTCGCTGCCGGCCTTGCTGATGTAGGTCTGCCAGACCGCCTGGCGCACCGAGATGGAACCGATCGAGACGTTGGGCATCCGGGCGACGCCCTTGCGCAGCACGGCGACCTTCTCCTTGAGGCTCCGCTCGTCGTCCATCGGCTCGCGCTGCCAGGGGGTGTAGGGCTTCGGCACCAGCACGTTGACGCCGAGGTGGATGTTGCCGATCACCCCTGTCTTCGCCGCCTCCTCCAGCAGGATCACCCGCGCCCGGCCGGCGAGGTCGAGGATGCCCTCGACGTCCTCCATGGTCTCGCCCGGCAGGCCGATGATGAAGTAGAGCTTGAGCTGGGTGAAGCCGTGCTGGAAGATCAGCCGGATCTTGCGCAGCAGGGTCTCGTTGGTGATCGGCTTGCCCATCTTGACCCGCAGCTCGTCCGTGCCCGTCTCGGGAGCCAGCGTGATGGAGCGGTCGCCCGAGGCGTGCAGCGCCTCGAGCACTCCTTCGGTCACGGCCGGAATGCGGATCGACGAGACCGAGGTGCGGAAGCCGAGCTGGTTGGCCTCGCGCAGGATGAGCTCGATGTCCGGATGGTCGCCCACGGCGGTCGCGACGAACCCGAGCTGGTCGGTCACCGGCCGGGCCCGCTCGAGCGACGCCAGAATGTACTCGGCCGGGTGCCAGCGGAAGCGGCCCATGCCGAAGGTAGCCCAGCAGTAGCGGCACTTCTCGGGGCAGCCGCGGGACATCTCGATCAGGAACTTCTCCGAGAACTCCGTGTTCGGAGTGACGATGGCCGTGGTCGGCAGGAACCCCGGCTGCTTCATCTGCTCCTCGGAGAGCTCCAGCTTGTTGAGCTTGGCAAGCTCGTCCCCACCCTCCTCGGGGCTATGGAAGGCGGGCACGTAGAAGCCGTCCTGCGCGGCCAGGCGCTCGATGACGGCGTCCCGGTCCTCCTCGCCTTCCAGCGCGGAGAGCAGGGCCGGCAGCACGTTCTCGGCCGCGCCGAGGGCGAAGACGTCGACGAACTCCGACATCGGCAGCGGGTTGATCGAGGCGCAGGAGCCGCCCATCACGATCACCGGATCCCAGGGCTGCCGGTCGCGGCGGCGCAGGGCGATGCGGGCCCGGTCGAGCATCTGGAGGAGGTTGACGTAGTCCTCCTCGAAGGAGACGGAGAAGGCGACGCAGCGGAACTCGTCCAGCGGCCGCCGGCTCTCGACGGAGAGCGGCATGCCGAAGCCGTCGCTGAAGAAGCGCTCGCAGGACCATTCGGGCCGGGCGTGGACCAGCTCGTAAGACCGCTGGTAGCCGAGGCTCGACATGCCCACGTGGTACGTGTTCCCGTACGCCAGCGCCAAGCGGTGCCGGCC
>DATFQK010000524.1:0-5289 GCA_035264345.1 Gemmatimonadales bacterium
GCCCACGGTCAGCTTCTTCTTCAGCGAACGCCGGTAGAGCTGTAACTGCCAATGCTCGTTCAAAATCGATCTCCAGTAAACGGTCATCCCGAGCGGAGCGAGGGATCGGCCCACACAACGGTGTGATTCCGATGCGAAACGTAAGGCAGCCCGATTCCTCCCTGCGCTCGGAATGACAGCGAGTGCTCGCACCTACACCAACGCGCCGCTCCGACGGTAATCCTCCAGGGTTCGGCGGATCCCTTCCCGCAGGTCCACCTTCGGCTCCCAGTGGAGCACCCGTCGCGCCCTGGACGTGTCGAACTCCGAATCGCTGTGAAAAAAGTCCATCCGCCGCCGGTAAATGGGCGGGTCCAGCTTGAGCGCGGCACAGACGTCCTCCACCACACCGGCCAGGCCCAGCATGGGCGCCAGCGGCAGCCGAATCCCGTAGCGCCTGCTTCCGGTGGCCCGGACCACCTCGTTCAGCAACTCCCGGAGGGTACAGGATCGGGGCCCCGCGATGATGAGGCCCTGCCCCAGCGCCTCGTCCCGCTGGCAAGCCTGGAAGAACGCGGACACCACGTCGTCCACGTACACCATGTGGCGCCGGCCTTCGCCCGATCCGAAGAGGGGAAATTTCCCCCGGCTCACGCCCTTGAACATCTTCAGCAGCCGCTGGTCGCGAGGACCGTAAACGTCCGCCGGACGGAGCACCACCGAGGGGAGCTGGCACTTCTCGGCGAATTCGCGGACCAGCCGCTCAGCGGACACCTTGGTGCGTTCGTAAATATTTCCCGGCGCGAGCGGCGAATCTTCGTTGGTGATCCCTGGCGCCCGATGTCCGTAGATGCCGATAGTGCTGCAGTAGACGAATCGCTCCACCCGCTGCACGCTGGCGGCTTCCAGCAGATTCCGGGTGCCGTCCAGGTTGATGGATTCGAAGAACTCGTCGCTCTTGCCGCCCTCCCGCATTGCCACGGCCAGGTGGAAGATGTGCGTCGCTCCCCGTGCCGCCTTCCGGCACAGCTCGGCGTCGGTGATGCTGGCGGAGATCACCTCGGCGCCCATCCCGGAGAGCAGACCGGCATTGGCCTTCTCTTCCGGACGGTCGGTCAGCCCGAACGCTACCACCTCGGCTCCCCGGAGCCGGCCTTCCGCTGCCAGATGCGACCCAATGAAGCCGGTACCGCCGGTCACCAGGAGTCTCATCCGAAGCGCTCCGCCAATGCCTGCACAATCCGGCCGCTCGCCTTGCCGTCACCGTAGGGATTCACCGCATTCGCCATCCGGTCGTAGGCGGCCCGGGAGGTCAGCAGCTCACTCGCCACCTGCACGATGCGCTGGCGGTCGGTTCCGACGATCACCGCGGTTCCGGCTTCGACTCCTTCGGGCCGCTCGGTGACTTCGCGAAGCACCAGGACCGGCTTGCCCAGGGACGGCGCTTCTTCCTGCACTCCCCCGCTGTCGGTCAGCACCAGGTAGGCCCGGTTCATCAGGTGCACGAACTCCTCATAATCCACCGGCGGTATCAGATACATCCCCGGAAGATCGCACAGGAGACGCTCGACAGTGCTCTTCACCTGCGGATTGGGATGGACCGGAAGCACCCACTGCAGATCGGGAAATCGCTGGGCCAGCTCGCGGATGGCAGCACAGGTCGACTCCAAGGGCGCCCCGAAGCTCTCCCGGCGGTGGGTGGTGACCAGCACCATCCGGCGGCGGGGATCGAGCGAGGCCAGCTGGGGGGAGCGAAAGCTGTAGTTCGGGCGGACCGTCTGCAGCAGCGCGTCAATTACGGTGTTGCCGGTGAGATGCACGTCCTCCGCCGGCACACCTTCCGCCAGGAGCGCCCGCCGGGCCTGCTCCGTCGGAGGAAAGTGAATCGACGCCAGCCGAGTGGTCATCACCCGGTTCATTTCTTCGGGGAACGGCTGGTAACGGTCACCGGTACGGAGACCTGCCTCGACGTGTCCGGAAGGGATTCGGTCGAGGTAGGCGGCGAAGGCCGCGGCGAAGGTGGTCATGGTGTCGCCCTGGACCAGCTGAACGTCGGGGCGGATCTGGCGCAGCAGCGGGGGCAGACTCTGGAGGACTCGCGCGGTCACGTCCGCGGGAGACTGCCCCGCGGTCATGAGATCGAGATCGTAATCGGCCTTGAGGTCGAAGACGGAGAGGACCTGGTCGAGCATAGCGCGGTGCTGCGCCGAGACGCAGACCACGCTCTCGAATTGCTTAGCGCGCTGGAGGGCTTGGACGACCGGGGCCATCTTGATCGCCTCCGGGCGGGTCCCGAAGACGCTGAGCACACGGATCATCGTCCGGCCGCGACCGTCCGCAGCTGCTCGGCCATGGTATGCATCGTGACGAAGCGGTAGCCGCGCTCGAGCACCACCGCAAAGACCTGCCGCAGCAGCCGGTCGCGCACACCCTCGTAGCAGGGATGGCCGTACAGCACCACCCAGTCACGCTCGTCGAGATGTTGCTCGAGCTGCCGCAGCACCTCCGGCTCTGGCGTGCCGCGAGCTCCGTGATACTCCAGGAATGGAATAGTGCGTGGGCCGGAGAGGGTGACCGGAATGATCCAGTGACCTACCGGCTCTCCGTTCACGGTGGCCCGCCGGGGAGTGCCTCCGATCGCATCGCCGTTATAGAGAAAGTCCAGCTCATCGAGCAGAGCCATCACTCGCTCGTCCGAGTAAAACCCGGGGGAGGAAAATCCAGCGGGCTTGCCGAAATGCCGGACGAAGTGGCGGTAGGACTTTTCCACGTCGGCCCGGAGGACGTCGTCGGGCAGCTGGTGAAATCGACGGCTCCAGATCACGTGATCCATGCCGCCGTGCAGACCGAGCTCGTGTCCTTCAGTCTGCAGCGCATGCAGCAGCGGCACGAAGGAGAGTCCCACGGGACGGGAAAGGGCGGTCTCCAGGATGAAGCGGGGCCAGCCGGTTTTCTTGATAAGATGAACCGCATCGCGGTCGGCCAGCTTGGCCTTGGAGCGCGCGGTGCCCTGTCCGATCCATTCGACCAGGTTGGTGGAGCGGCCCATGTTCACGAAGAAGGTGTTGGGCACTCCGAAGTCGCGGCAGGCGGCCTGGATCCGGGGGAGTCCGTCGGTGGCACAGACCCGGTGGTCGACGTCCCACCGGAACGCGAACAGCCGCTCGCTCACCGCGGCATCCGGCTGGCGACTTCGCGATAGATCTCCTCGAACTGTTGCGCGGTGCGATCCCAGTCAAAGAGTCGCAGGGCGCGCTCGCGGCCCGCCTGCCCCATCTGCCGTCGGCGGTGCGGGTCGGCCAGCAGCGAGCCGATGGCCTGGGCCAGCGCCTTGGAATTCCCCCGGGGCACAACCAGTCCGGTCACTCCGTTCTCCACCACCTCGGGCAGGCCGCCCGCGTCGCTGGCCACCACCGCAACCTCGCAGCCCATTGCCTCCGCCGCGGGAATGCCGAAGCCTTCCTCCAGCGACGGGATCACCGACACGGCAGCCGCCCGGTAGTACGGCGGCAGCTCGGCATTGGGAACCCAGCCCAGGAAGGTGACGTCTTCGCTGATCCCCAGCTCTGCGGCCAGCTGGACCAGCTCGGGCCGCTCAAAGCCATCGCCCGCGAGCACGATCTTGAGATCGGGAAACTGCGGCTTCAGCTCAGCGGCGGCCTCGAGCAGGAAGCGGATGCCCTTGCGGGGGAACAACTGGCGACAGGCAAAGACCATGTTCGGGCCGAATCGCGAGTCGCCTCGGCTGCCGTTTTCGTCGGGGCTGAACCGGCGGAGGTCGGTGCCGTTGAACACCAGCCGGATCCGTTCGGCCGGTGCGCCGGCTCGCAACGCATGCTGGCGGCAATCTTCGGTGATTGCGGTGAGAGCGCCGGCGTGGCGCAGGGTCCAGCGCAGGGGCGGGCGAACGTACCAGCGGGTGGGGAAATCGTACCCCTGCTCCGGGTTCACGTAGACGTCGCCGCCGTGCATCGTGATCACGCTGGGAACGTGCAGCTTGCGCGCGGCCAGCACCGCAGCCGGCCCGGTCGGAATGGCCCAGTGCGCGTGGACCACATCGGCCCCGTTCTCGGCCGCCTCGCTGATGATGGCCCGGTGCTGCGCCTCCATGTAGTGGGCCATGACCACCACCCGGGCGAACCGGCCCAGCCAGCTGACCCGGCTCTGGGCGACTCTGCCGTAGGTGAGATCCGTCGGCAGTTCCAGCGGAAAGCGGACGATCCTAACCCCGTCGAACATGTCGGTCCGGGGGAGCGATCGATGGCCCGGCGTGACTACGGTGACGGAATGACCCCGGCGGACGAGGTGCCGGTTAATATCGTGAACGTAGGTGGCCTGAGTGTCGCTGGCGTGCTGGGGATACCAGTAGGTGGGACAGATAATGCGCAACGGTGTTCCCTGCCCCCTAAGATCCTGAGGGGGCACCTTCGGTGCTGCGACCACCAGTCCCCCTGCTGTCATATGGCGTTCATTTCAGAAGATAAACCGGGCTAAAAGGCTAGACGAGCAGCCCCGAAAGATCAACATTTGTGCCATGTGAAGGGTGTACGGCAACGAGAGTTAGCCCCGCCCGTCCCAATCACTTGCCGACCCGCTGCAACAGAAATCTGCTGCCTGGGTGCTACCCTCCCAGGAGGCCCCGGACCTTCTGGACCAGGTCCTCCTGGGTGAACGGCTTGGCCAGGAAGGGAGCCCCGGGCTCGAGCAGGCCTCCCTGAAACACCTCGGAGGCGAACCCCGACATGTAGATGATGGGCTTTCCCGGCCACCGCTGTTCCACGTGGCGCCCCAGCTCGCGCCCATTCATTCCGGGCATCTTGATGTCGGTGAGGACCAGATGAATGCCACCGGCGTGCTGCTCTATCGTGGCGATGGCCTCCCTACCATGAGTGGCCTCCATGGCCTGATAGCCTGTCCAGGTGAGCATCCGGCAGGCCAGTCTCCTAACGGCTTCTTCGTCGTCCACCACCAGGACGGTATAGCCTCCTGGCGGGCGTTGGGGCGCCTGGCCCGCCGTGGAGCCCTGGATCGAATGCATTGGGCGAAAGTACCCTCCGGCGACTTGACCTCGCAAGCTCCAAAGCAGCCCTGATTCGGCCGCAGGCTTGTCCTTCCGAATTCGGTTTCCTAGCTTTGACCAAGTTGATGCGGTATCGGCAATTGCGCGAGCGAGGTTTGATGTCATCCTGCCCTGAGCTCCTCGATGGAATCGAAGCCGAAGAGCACGTGGTACAGCTCTACGGAAGCGACGATCGGCTGCTCACCCAGAATGTCGGCCGGTTCCTCAGTGAAGGTTTGAAACGCGGCGAT
>DATFQK010000525.1:0-2331 GCA_035264345.1 Gemmatimonadales bacterium
TTCCGGCGGAATGGGTGGCTGGAGATCAGCATGATCCACCAGTCTCATCGTGCCGTCGCCGTCGTCGGGACCGCACGCCAGCAGGCCAGCCAGGGCGAGCAGAGGTATGCTCCAGAGGCGAGGATTTCCGCTTCCGCTCCACCTCACTTGCGTTCTCCAACTCGGCGCTGGAAGTCGGCCAGCCGGTTGAGCGCCTCGAGGGGGGTCAGGCTGTTTACGTCGAGGGATCGAAGCTCCTCGACCATGGGATCGGGTGCAGGGGCCTCACTGAACAGCCCCAGCTGTCCCGGATCGCGCGACGCGCGCGGTGGAGCGCCTGGGACCATTCGGTGCTCGTCTTCCAGAGCCAGCAGGATCTCCTTGGCTCGGCTGACCACCGGCGCCGGCAGGCCCGCCAGCTGTCCCACATGGATGCCATAGGAACGGTTGGTGCCCCCGGGCTCCAGCCGATGCAGGAACAGTACAGTATCCCCGGCTTCCTGTACCGCCACGTTAAAGTTGCGGGCGTGCTGCAGCCGCTCCGGCAGCTGCATCAACTCGTGGTAGTGGGTGGCGAACATGGCCTTGCAGCCGATCCGGTCGTGCAGGTGCTCGGTTACCGCCCAGGCGATGGCTACTCCATCATAGGTCGAGGTCCCCCGGCCGATTTCATCGAGCAAGACCAGGCTATGCGCCGTAGCGTTGTGCAGGATCGCGCTGGTTTCGCTCATCTCGACCATGAAGGTGGACTGGCCCCCGGCCAGATTGTCACTGGCGCCAACCCGAGTGAACAGTCGATCGACCACTCCGACGAGGGCCTCTTCTGCGGGGACGAACGAGCCGACCTGGGCCAGGACCACGCACAGGCCAATTTGCCGAAGAATGGTCGACTTTCCCGCCATGTTGGGGCCGGTGACCAGCGCCACGCGTTCCGCCGGGGTGAAGCGGGCATCGTTCGGGATGAACGACTCTCGCGCCATCATGCGCTCGATCACCGGATGCCTTGACTGGCGGAACACCAGGTCGAAGCGATCGGTGACGAGGGGCCGGACGTACCGATTGCTCACCGCGCGTTCGGCCAGGCCGGCCCATACATCGAGCCGGGCAATCACCTGCGCGGTCCGCTGGATCCGGGTAATGGCTCGACCCACGGCTGCTCTCAAAGCCCCGAACAACTCTGCTTCACGCGAGGCGATCCGGTCTTCGGCACCGAGTACTCTCGACTCATACTCTTTGAGCTCGGGCGTCACGTATCGCTCGGCGGTGGCGAGTGTCTGCCGCCGCTCGTAATCGGCGGGTATCCGCGCGCTGTGGGTGTGGGTGACTTCGAGATAGTACCCGAAGACCTTGTTGAAGCCGACCTTCAGGGAAGGGATCCCGGTTCGCTCCCGCTCCCGCTGCTGCAGGGAGGCGATGTATTGCCGGCCCCCTTCCCTGAGGCTTCGAAGCTCATCCAGGCCGGGATCGTAGCCCGGACGAATGATCTCACCATCGCCCAACGTGGCCGGAAGGCGGTCGGCCAGACCGGCTTCGAGATCCACCGTCAACTCGGCCAGCAGATCCAGCTCGTCTGCCGCCCGCGCCAGTGCGTGGCTCCGTTGTCCGTTGGGCAGGGCTGAACCGGCCAGCTCGGTCAAGCCGCCGGCGACGTCGGGCAACCGCTGGAAGGAGTCACGCAGGGCTCCCATCTCCCTGGGCGTGGCCCGGCCCGAGGCGGCCCGGCCGGCCAGCCGCTCGACATCACGCACCCCATCCAGCGCCTCGCGCAGCCGGGACCGCCCGCGGCCGTCCCGCACCATCACCTCGACTGCATCGAGCCGATGGTCGATGTCGGCGGGCCGGGACAGGGGAGACACCAGCCACTGCCGCAGCAGCCTGCCGCCCATTGGCGTTAGCGTTGCGTCGATCGTCTCCAACAGCGTGCAGCCGCGCACGCCGGAGCGCAGCGGCTCCACCAGCTCCAGGTTTCGCCGGGTCATCTCATCCAGCCAGAGGAAGCTCTCGGGACGGCGGACGGCGGGACGGGCGAGATGGGGAAGTCCGGCGGGCTGCAGATCGGTCAAGTACCGCAGCAGCGCACCCGCGGCGCCGAGGGCCAGCTCGTCTTCGGGCCCGACACCCAAGCCGTCCAGACCGGCCAGGTTGAAGCGGCGGGCAAGGTCGTCTCGAGCGAGGGCCGGATCGAATTCCCAGGGCTCCCGGCACGTGACCAGCGCGGCAGCGGGGCCGCGGGCCAGCGGGGCAGAATCGGTGTTGGAGACGACAATCTCGGCAGGGAGGAGCCGGGATAGCACCTCATCGAGACCCGGCTCAATCAAGGTCTCCAGGACGAACTCTCCAGTGCTCAAGTCG
>DATFQK010000526.1:0-2919 GCA_035264345.1 Gemmatimonadales bacterium
CCAGCTTGATGGGGGAGTAGAGCCGGAGCGGGGCGCCGTGATTCATCATCAGCGGCCGGTCGTTCCAGGCGTATGCCAGAATGGTCTGCGGATGCATCGCGCTCGCGAGGTCCCAGCCGTTATAGTACTTCCGGTCGAAGCTGTCGAAGCGGAGATACCTGGCGTCAGGCGTCGGCTGCACCAATGCCGCGACGGTGGAGACCGCAACACCGGTCCAGGTCCCGATCGCGGTCCAGCCCTCCACGCAGTGGTGCTTCACGGTATACGTGATCCGTGGAAGCCCCTCGAGCATCTCGCGAGTGAGCCGGAGCGGCTGTCGCACCAGGCCACGAACCTCGAGCGCCCAGGTCTCCTGCGCCACGCCGGGAAATTTCCCGGTGTCGTTGTAAGTGATGGAGTATGACGGAAAGTTCTGCGGCGTGGTTCGGGCGCTCACCGGGTACTCCGGGGCCAGGCGGTTTCTCCCCTGGAAGATCTTTTCACCCACCCAGTCGTTGACCCGACTGAACAGCCGAAGCTTCGGGGCCAGCGCGGTTCCACCGTCCCAGCCGCACGCCGCCAACGCGCCGACCGGGCCGGCCACGATTCCCAGCCTCAACAGATCGCGACGAGTGAGGCCTCGGGTCGGCTCAGTCATGGCTGGGGAACCTTCCCCCATACCACCCGGTGATCATAGAGCGAAGCGATGCAGGGTCCACCAGCAGCACCAGAACGACGTGCACCAAAGTGAAGGCGACGAACACCCAGACGAAGAGGAAGTGCCAGTACCGGGCCAGCTCGTAGCCGCCGAAGAGCGCAGTGAGCCAGGAGAGCTGCACCGGTTTGTAGATGGCGAAGCCGCTGGCGGTGGCCAGCACGCCCGTCACCACGATGAGCGTATAGGCCAGTTTCTGCAGCGCGTTGTGCTTTCCCTGTGCCGGATGGTCCGGGTGAAGACGGAGATAGTAGCGCTGCATCTGCCAGGCGGGACCGATGTCGCGGAAGCGGAAGAGGAGCGAGCGCCATTCCCCGGTGAACGCCAGGAAGCCGAGATAGACCAGGCCGGTTATGACAAAGGGCCAGGCGAGGGCGAAGTGCCAGTTGAGACCGGCCGCCAGCCATCCACCCAGCCGGGCCCACTGGGGGAAGCTCTTCCCGTCCCACGGATTGGGCAGCGGGTAGACGTCGCCCCGGGGGCCGAAATGCCGGTAGGCGCCGTAGATCTGGAGCCCGCTCCCGATCATCCCGAGCAACAGCACCGCAGTGAGCCAATGGGTTACCCGTACGATGCCGTGATGGCGTTTGACCATATTCGAAAGATTACACCGGGCGGCTATCTTGGCGAGTCATGGATCAGATCATATGAACGACTTCGGCGTGTTAATCGCCGGCGCCGGGCCGACGGGGTTGGCGCTCGCGCTCTGGTTGACCCGGCTCGGCATTCGAGTCCGCATTATCGACCGAAGCACCGGGCCGGGGCTGACGTCCCGCGCGCTCGCGGTTCAGGTCCGCACCCTCGAGTTCTATCGGCAGCTCGGCATCGCCGACCTGGTGATCGCCGGTGGGGTCCAAGTCGCGGGGCTCAACTTCTGGGTTCAGGGCGCCCGCGCGGCGCGGGTGCCGCTCCGCCAGATCGGAGAGGGGATGAGTCCATACCCCTTCGCCCTCGTATATCCGCAGGACGCCCACGAGCGGCTGCTGATCGTGCAGCTGGAGCAGCTCGGCGTTACGGTGGAGCGCGGAACCGAGCTGATCCGGATGAGTCAGGATGGCGCCGGAGTGAGCGTCACTCTTCGCCTGCCCAATGGGGTCGAGGAGAGCCAGCGCGTGGACTACCTGGCCGGATGTGACGGCGCATCATCCACCGTGCGAGAGCAGCTGGGCATCGGCTTTCCGGGAGGGACCTACTCCGGACTCTTCTACGTAGCCGACGCGGATGCGGCCGGTCCGGCGGTCGACCGAGAGCTGCACGCCGATCTGGAGGACGCCGACTTCGTGCTTCTGTTCCCGATGAAGGAGCAGGGACGGGTTCGCCTGGTGGGCACGGTGCGCGAGAGCCACAAGGCGCAACGCGGCGAGCTGAGCTTTGAGGATGTCCGGGGCAAGGCCATCGAGCACCTGCGACTTACCGTGGGCCAAGTGCACTGGTTCTCGACCTATCGGGTGCACCACCGGGTGGCGGACAGCTTCCGGCAGGGGCGCGCCTTCCTTCTGGGCGACGCCGCCCACATCCACAGCCCGGTCGGGGGGCAGGGGATGAACACCGGCATCGGCGACGCGGTGAACCTGGGCTGGAAGCTGGCGGCGGTGCTCAAAGGACGCGCTGCATCAAGTCTGCTGGACAGCTACGAGCCGGAACGGATCGCCTTTGCCCGACGGCTGGTCGCCACCACCGACCGGGGATTCACCATCGTCACCCGGCGCGGCCCCATCGCCCGTTTCGTGCGCACCCGGCTGGTTCCGTCGCTGGTGCCTCCGCTCTTCCGCTTGCCTCAGTTTCGGCGTTTCCTGTTTCGCACCGTTTCCCAGATCGTCGTGAACTATCGAGGAGGCCGCCTGAGCGCCGGCTCGGCCGGCTCGATCCGGGGTGGCGACCGCCTGCCCTGGGTCCCGATCCGCGAGGGAGAGGACAACTTCGCGCCACTGGCGTCCATCGGCTGGCAGGCTCACCTGTACGGCGAGCCTCGCGCTGGATTGGCAGAGGCCTGTACCGCTCTCTGGCTGCCGCTGCACGTCTTCCCCTGGATACCGGCGATGGAGACAGCCGGACTCCAGCGCGGAGCACTCTACCTGATCCGGCCCGACGGTTACGTCGCCCTGGCCGACCCCGAGCCCAGTCCGGACCGGTTGCGCGGGTACCTCGACGAGCGCGGCATCACCCTGGCATAGGCACCCGACTGCAGGGTGATCTCCGGCACCGCTTGACACATTCCGATATGG
>DATFQK010000527.1:0-2727 GCA_035264345.1 Gemmatimonadales bacterium
ACCTGGAAGCGGCTGCCCTTCGACCGGGAAGGCTTCATGCGGGGAGAGGTCACCGGAACGGCGCTCACTGGACTCAAGGACCGCACGGTATTCGAGCGGGTCTGGGCCCTGCCGACGTTCGAGATCCACGGAATCCGGGGAGGTTTCGTGGGCGAAGGAGCCAAGACCGTCATCCCGGCCCAGGCCACGGCAAAGGTGAGCTTGCGATTGGTGCCGGGGCAAGAGCTCGAAGAAGTTGGCCGTGCGCTCGAGCGTGCGGTTCGTGCAGCAGCGCCCGAGTGGGCCGATGTCAAGGTGAACCTGCTTCATGGCGGCGACCCGGTGCAGGTCGATGTCAGCGCTCCGGCGTTCGATGTCTTGAATCAGGCCTTTGAGTCGGTGGTAGGCCGAACGGCCGTGCAGATCCGGTCCGGTGGGTCAATCCCGATCGTCCCGGAGCTCGGCCTTACCGGCGCGCCGGTGATCCTCACCGGAATTGGACTGCCGGACGATGGGCTGCACTCTCCCAACGAGAAGCTGGACCTGTCGCAGTTGTGGAGCGGGATTGAAATCTTCGGGCGGTTTTTCGAGATGCTTGCCCGGTCGGAAGCGGGAAGCCCTACTCCTCGTCCGGTGAGATCCGCTTGATCGGTCCGGAATAGCGCGCCTCGGTGCGGGCGTGCAGCTCGTCGACGCCGATGAGAGCCCGGACCGACGCGATAATTCCGGCCACCACGTCGTCGGCCCAATAGGGATCGGGCCGCTCGCCCGGTGGGAGTCGTCCGGCGCAGCTCTCCAGGTACTGGATAGCGGTTGTGATCCACTCTGTCTGGGCCGAGGCCACTACGGCCCAGGACCCGGTGGAGCGTAGCTCCAGCTCCTCCAGCTCCTTCAAATGATGCTCCACGCCTTCAACCACCGGCTTTGACCGAAGCCGTTCAGCTACCAGCGACAACACGGTGCGGCGCTCGGTTTCCTGGGGCTCCGGCAGGGGAGCGAGATAGTGCCGCTGATCCGCCACCATTTCCGCCAAACGGATACATACCGCCCTGATGGGAGGCATCAGGGATCGGGGGGCCTCCCGGGACCAGCTGTCTGCGGCCCGGAGAATCTCCCGGATCCGTTGCTCAGCCTGGGCATCCGGTGACGGCCGGCGGGACGAATCAGACATGTTAGGGAGAAAAGCTGATTGCCTCCCCAAAGGCAACCGGGGGCGGCGGGCTATATCAGCGACCATGAAGGCTCGACTGGCACAGTATCAAAGGCTTGAGCAAATCCCTCTACTACAGCCCGGCGGGTCTCACGCCGGAGGGCCCCGTCGGTGCGTCCGAGCTCCATGGCAACGCTTGTCATGACAACGTCTTGGATTCCGCAAGGAACGATCAGATCGAAGTAGGACAGGTCGGTATTGATGTTCAGGGCAAAACCATGGAAGGTCACCCACTGCTTCACGTGGATACCGATGCTCGCGATCTTCCGCCCTCTGGTCCACACCCCTGTCAACCCGGGATTGCGGGCCGCGGCGATACCCAACGCATCGAGCCCTCGGATCAGTGCTTCCTCCAGAGTACGGAGGTACCAGTGCAGGTCTTCCCGATGTTCTCGCAAGTCGAGAATAGGATACCCGACCAGTTGTCCCGGACCGTGGAAGGTGGCGTCTCCGCCTCGCTCGACCTCGTACTGCTGAACGCCGCGGCGGTTCAACTCAGCCGCACTGAGGGGAAGGCTCTCGGGACGGGTTCCGCGACCCAGGGTGACCACCGGCTCGTGCTCGACCAGCAGCAGGAGGTCGTCTGCCAGCTCACCGGTTACACGCTGGCGCGCCAGACTTCGCTGCAGCTCCAGCACCTCGGCATAGGGCCTGGACCCCAGCTCCTGCACGACCAACCGGCGACTCATGAGCCAACCGCCAGACGCTTGGCGCGGTGCGCGAGGAGCGCAGCGGTCAGACTGGAGATGACTATCAGGCAGAGTAAGCCGATCCGACCAAGCAGCTGGTGGACGGGGATGCAGACCAGCATGAGCAGGACGGTCGCGAAGGAGCAAACGATCGAGAGAGCTCCCCGGCGATAGACTGATCCGACCGGCCTCAGCAGTCGCCAGGCGAAGAACGCGGCTGCGAGAATCCCGGCGAGCGTTCCGATCACCAACAGGTAGAACGAGGCATTCACCTGGGGAGCCTGGCTGCCGGAACGAAGCGAGTCCACGCCGAGAACGATCCCGCTGATGATGGCCAGGCCAGCCAGCGCGCCGGCCCCCACCCCGCTCACGACGAAAGCCAAAGGACCGCTCACCTGCTTCGTTCGTCGGTCTAGATGTGGAGCACCCGCCCCATGGAATCGAGGGCCGCTTCGGCGATCGCCTCGGACAGGGTGGGATGCGCGTGAATGGCCAGATCCACTTCCTCGACGGTGTATTCGTTCTGCCGGGCCACGGCCAGCTCATGGATTATCTCGGAAGCGTGGCTGCCGACGATATGAGCTCCCAGGATCTCGCCGTACTTCCGGTCCCGGATGATTTTCACGAACCCTTCGGTCTCATTCGCGGTGCGGGCCCGGCCATTCGCGCTGAAGGGAAAACGTCCCACCTGGTAGTCCAGCTTGCGCTCTTTGGCTTGGTCTTCGGTGAGCCCGATGCTGGCCACCTCAGGATGGCAGTAGGTGACGCTGGGCACGTTGTCATACATGATCGGCTGGGGGTGATGCCCGGCCACCAGCTCGGCCACCACGATACCCTCGCGACTGCCCT
>DATFQK010000528.1:0-4342 GCA_035264345.1 Gemmatimonadales bacterium
AAAAACATGTCCTGAGATGATGAAGCTGGGCGTGGGCACGGAATTCTCCGTGCCCTTCGTGTTTTTCCGTGTCCTCCGTGTTAATGCATTTGCCAGTGCACGGAGTGGTGACCATCTCTTCTCAGCAAACCCTTAGTAGGCTGGGCTGGAGATCCCGATCCCCGGCGCCTCGTCCAGCACATACCCGACCGCCTCTCCACCCACTCGTGTCTCCCAAGAATGCGGCGCCTTCCCGCCGCCGGGAAAGACGTTACTATGCAGCAGAGGAATCGACACCCCGCTGGCGGGCTTCAGGACCTCCGTGATCGCATGCGCCAGCAGCAGGGATTCCAAACCCGTGCCCGTGATCGCATACCCGCAGGTTTTTCGTCTCCTCTCCTCACTCCCTCGACACATGGCTGGGCCGCCAGTCCATCCTCGGACGTCTGACCATGCCTGAGCTCAGCATTGGCTCCGAGCTCCTTCTCTCCTTCGTGACCGCTGTCTGCATCGGCATCCTGGTGGCGGTCCGCTGGCGGGATCGGCGCGCTTGGGACGCCAGGTCGAACCGGGGAGACCGAGATCTGGATGCAGGAAAGGACTCGGAAGATGCCGGCCGTTGGAACGAGTCCTACCGCAGCACGCCGGAGGAACAGGCCATCAACGCTGCGACCTTCCGGCTGGACACCGAGGGACGGTGCCGGACCTGGAATGCGGGGGTCGAGCGATTGCTCGGCTATAAGAAGGAGGAGTTCATCGGGCTTCCGGTGGCCGACCTTTACTTGCCGGAGGACCGGGTCGATGCGCTACTGGATCGGGAGCTCAGGGCTGCAGAAGAGAGCGGAAGATTCAGCGACGAGCGCTGGATCGTTCGACAGGATGGAACGCGATTCCCCGCGCTGGTTTCACTGGCCAGCGTGCTCAACCGGAGCGGCGAAGTTCGCGGATTTTCCATGAGAGTGCATGATCTGACCGAAAACAAACAGGTCGAGGAGGAGCTGGGCCGGAGCAGGGAGGCATTAGATCTCACCAACGAGGCTGCCGGCCTCGGCACCTGGGATCACAATCTCCTGACCGGCGAATTGCACCTGGACGCTCGAGCCAAGGCTCTGTTGGGCTTCCCGCCGGAGGCTCCGACCTCATATGGTGCCTGGAATGCGGCCATCCATCCGGACGACCAACCCGCTGCAGAAGAACTCCTGGACCGGGCGCTGCGCGAGCATCAGCCCTTCTCGACTGAATACCGGGTCGTATGGCCGGATGGCAGCGTCCACTGGCTCGCGGTCATCGGCCGGGGCAGCTACAGTCCCAAGGCCGGCACAGCGATGCGGATGAGAGGCATCCTGCTGGACATGACCGAGCGAAAGCACACTGAGGAGCGGCTGCAGGAGTTCATGCGCCTGGAAGCCATCGGCCGGCTGGCAGGCGGTATCGCACACGACCTGAACAACATGCTGGTGGCAATCCTGGGCTTCAGCGATCTGCTGGCGCAAAGCATGCTGCCCACCGACCCTCGACTCGAGGACGTGCGTCAGATCAACGACGCAGCCGAGCGATCCGCCGAGCTCACGCGGCAGCTCCTGGCCTTTGCCCGCCGCGAGCTGATCCAGCCACGCAAGCTCGACCTCAATGCCATCGTCCGCTATGCGGGAGGAATGCTGCGCCCGGTCCTGGGGGAGAATATCAGCCTGGTCATGCAACTCTCACCAGAGGTAGGACCGATCCACGCCGATCCCAGCCGGGTCGAACAGATCCTCATGAACCTGGTGCTCAACTCCCGAGATGCCATGCCGCGCGGGGGCCAGGTCACCGTGGAAACAGCCGGAGTAACCCTGGAGCCGGACGGCTCGCCCTGGCAGCAGCAGTCGGAGGCCCCGCCCTCCGGTCAGTACGCCATGCTGGCTGTGACCGACACCGGCCATGGTATGGATCCAGACACACTGCAGCACATCTGGGAACCCTTCTTTACGACGAAGCCGGCCGGCAAGGGTACCGGTCTCGGTCTCTCGGTGGTGTACGGGTCGGTCAAACAGAGTGGCGGCTTCGTCTGGGTGAATTCCGAGGTGGGCCGCGGGACCGTTGTGCGGGTCTACTGGCCACTGATGAGCCAGGAGCCCGAGCAGCCGGCTCGGGCTCCCACCGCAAAACCGGTCGAGCGGGGCAGCGAGACGCTACTGATCGTGGAGGACGAGCGGGTGGTGCGAGCACTGATCGTACGCAGCCTGACCGGCTTCGGCTACAACTGTGTGGAGGCAGGCGATGTGGAGGAGGCACTGCTGGTACTGCGGCAGCAGAAGCACATCGACCTGGTCATTACCGACGTCGTGATGCCCGGGACCAGCGGCGGCGATCTCGGTTCGCTCCTGGCCGACCGGTACCCTGACGTGCCGGTGCTCTATACCTCGGGGTTTGCGGACAACGATGTGGTCCGCCGGGGGCTGCTCGACGCCGGACGCCCCTTCCTGCAGAAGCCATTCGCGCCACGGGAGCTGGCCCGCAAGGTGCGAGAAGTGCTGGAGTCACCTGCGGTGCAGGAGTCGCGAGTGCAGAGGGTGTAGGTCGGGAGTCAGCTGTTGTTGCTCGACCCCATCACAGATCGTCCCCCCGGTCCGGTGAGCGGGACCACGGACCCCTTACCGATCAATCCCTACGATGTAGATGTCTGCTGAACCAACGGAGGCGCCAGCCGCCTCCGCTTCCTTTGTCTGGCGGCGGGGAGTGACGATGCGTCTGAAGCTCCGATCCCCCCAGGCGGCCTGGGCAATGGCCGCTGTAGTGATGAGTCTGGTCGCCCTCCTATTCTATGCCAATCTGACCGGGAGCGACGAGCATCTCGAGCACGCCTTTCCCCATCGCTACGCTGCCTGTGACCCGCAGTTCCGCCGCACTTCGAGCAACCTGCTCGGCCCGCCGGCGGTGAACGGCAATCGCATCACCACTCTGCTCAACGGTGATCAGGCGTTCCCCGCAATGCTGGATGCGATTCGCTCGGCCAGGCACAGCATCACGTTCGAGGGCTACATCTTCTGGTCGGGGGAGGTCGCCCGACAATTCGCCGACGCCTTCTCCGAGCGGGCCCGCAACGGGGTGCCGACCCACCTGGTGCTGGACTGGCTGGGTTCCAAGAAGATGGATCAGAAACACCTGCAGCAGATGCGCCAGGCCGGCGTCGAGATCGTGAGATATCACCCGCTACGCTGGTACGATCTCGATCGGGTGAACAAGCGCACCCACCGGAAGATCCTGGTGGTGGACGGCAGGATCGGGTTCGTGGGCGGGATCGGGATCGCAGACCCTTACTCCGGCCATGCCCAGGACAGGGATCACTGGCGCGACGCCCAGTTCCGGTTCGAAGGCCCGGTGGTGGCTCAGCTGCAGTCCGACTTCCTCGACAACTGGATCAAGACCGGAGGCATGCTGCTGGATGGTCCGGACTACTTCCCCAGCGTGGATTCGGTGGGACCTCAGTGGGCCCAGGCCTTCCACAGCTCGCCGGGCGAGGGCGTCGAGACACTTCGACTCCTCTTCCTCCTCGCGATCTCGTCGGCTACCGACAGAATACTGATCGCGAACCCCTACTTCATTCCCAACACCCTCGCGGTCGGCATGCTGGTGGATGCCCGGCGCCGGGGCGTCGACGTCGAGATCATCGTGCCGGGACCGATTCTCGATGCTCAGGTGGTGCGCCGGGCATCCCGGGCCAAATGGGGGCCGCTACTCGAAGCCGGCGTCAAGATCTACGAGTACCAGCCGACATTCTATCACACCAAGGTGATGGTGCTCGATGACTGCTGGGTCTCGGTGGGATCCGCCAACTTCGATAACCGCTCCTTCCGGCTTAATGACGAGGCCAACATCAACGTGTTCGATCGGGGGTTCGCGCGGGAGCAGGCTCGGATCTTTGCGGAGGACCGTGCCCGCTCCAAGCCGGTGACGCTGGAGGCCTGGCGCCGCCGGCCCATCACGGAGCGGCTCGAGGAGCTGGTCGGGAGGATGATGCGGCATCAGCTGTAGGGTTGCCGGAGTGACCGGCGGACGGCATCGAGAAGGCCCGAACTAGCTGCGCGTCCCTTGATACGAGCTCTGCCGGTGTGCAGTTGAATCAAAACATGTTCTGAGAAGATGAAGCGCAGGGTGGGCACGGAACGTTCCGTGCACTTCGTGCTTTTTTCCGTGCCCTTCGTGTTAAAGCTTTTGCCAGCATTAGGAGTGCTGACAATCTCTTCGCCACAAACCCTGAACGCGGCGACGAAACCGCCGTCGAGTCAGCCGTCTAGTTTGCGACGATCTGCCCTCGAATCTCACCACCGGGATTGCAACCAGGCTCGCCCTGGGTGCAGCCAGGAGCGCTGGTGTGAACGTT
>DATFQK010000529.1:0-5299 GCA_035264345.1 Gemmatimonadales bacterium
AGCTGTTCTGGCACGGCGGGCATGAGCTGGAAGATAGGTGGGGAACGACGGAACGTGGGGAACGACGGAACGACGGAACGACGGAACGACGGAACGACGGGAACGCGGCTACGTGGGGCGACCATCGTTCCTCACGTTCCCTCGTTCCTCACGTTCCGCCTAAACCCTTCACGAACTTTCGAATGCTGCCGAAGTAGCTGGCGGAGTCGAGCTCGAACGCATCACCGTGGCCGCCGTTAAGCTCGACGAATGTCTTGGGCGGCAACGCGGCCTCGAACAGCCGACGGCCGTGTGCCAGCGGCACCACATCATCGGCCCGGGCGTGAAGGAAAAGCTTCGGGATGCTGACCCGGGAGATCTTGTCGATCGAGGAAAAGCGGCTGCGTCCGATCCATCGAACCGGGATATAAGGATAGAGCTCGGCGCCCCGCTCGATGACCGAGGTGAGCGCACCGTCCAGAATCAGACCCGCCGCGGGAACCCGGCTGGCCAGGTCGACAGCAACGGCGGAGCCCAGCGAGTGGCCGAACACGATGATCCGCTCCGGCGGAACCCGCAATCCACCCCGCAGATACTTATAGGCCGCATCGGCGTCCCGGTACAGCCCGGCTTCTGAAGGCGTCCCTTCGCTCTCGCCGTATCCTCTATAGTCAAACGCCAGCAGACTCAGGCCCAGGGTGCGGAGACGGGCGTAATGGGCCGGCCGGCCGAACTCCGACAGGTTTCCCGCGTTGCCGTGGCAGATGAGCACCCAGTAGCCGGTTGAATCCGGTCCGGCCGGGATGACCCAGCTTCCCAGCGTCAGACCATCTTCGGTCCGAATGGCGGCGCGCCGTACCGGCAGCTGCAGCTCAGCCGGTGCATCGGTGAGCCGGCGTACTGATCCGGGGAAATAGATGAGCCGGGATTCGTTCAGCCGGAGCAGAAGAAGCAGTCCGAGGTAGGCGATCACCACGAGCAGGATAGCGCCCCAAGCCATGCGACTCAGTGAGGAACACTCACGTTTTGTCGTTCCTCACGTTCCGTCGTTCCTCACGTCACGCGGGATAGTAGTGGCCCGATCGGCGGGACATCTCGAGGAGTCCGGGGGCGGGACGGAACCGCTCGCCAAACTGCTCCTGCAGCTGGTACAGGGTCTCGACCACGCGCCCTGCTCCCAGGTCGTCGATCATCCGGAGCGGTCCGCCTCGAAAGGCGGGAAACCCAATCCCGAATATCGCGCCGATGTCGGCGTCGCGCGCACTCCGCACCACGTTCTCGGCGCAGGCCAGAGCAGCTTCGTTCAGCATGGCATACACCAGTCTGCGTTGCACCAGATCGGAGTGGGCTTCCGCCGGCTTGACCCCGAGCAGCGGATACACACTGCTGTCGACTCCCGCCTTGTGCCCCTCGCGGTATTTGTAGAAGCCACGGCCGTTCTTTCGGCCGAGCCGGGTGGCGCCCAGCATCCGGCTCAGCGCGCCGGCGGGCTTCATCCGGTCGCCGAATGCCTCGTACATCACGTTCCCTGCCTTCTCGGCGACGTCCAGTCCCACCTCATCCAGCAGGGCGACAGGACCTACCGGAAAACCGAACGTGGTCATTGCCTGATCGATGACCGGGATGGGTACCCCGTCCTGCAGCAGGTGTCCCGCCTCATTGAGGTAGGGCGACAGGATTCGGTTGACCCAGAAGCCGGGCTTGTCGGCCACCACGATCACCGTTTTCCCCATTCGGCGGCCGAACCTGACTGCGGTAACCAGCGTGTCTCCCGAGGTCGCTTCGGTGGGGATGACCTCCAGCAGCGGCATCCGCTCCACCGGCGAGAAGAAGTGCATCCCCAGCACCCGTTCCGGCCGGCGGGCGTTCTCGGCGATGCGGCGGATGGGGATCGTGGAAGTGTTGGTGGCAAAGATGGCGTCCGGCCGCACCACCGCCTCGACTTCCGCGAGTACCTTCCGCTTGACCTCCAGATCCTCGAACACGGCTTCGATGACCAGGTCGGCCCGCTGAAATCCGCTGTAATCGGCCGAGCCGGAGAGCAACGCGCTGAGCCGCTCGTACTGTGGACGGGTCAGCCGTCGCTTTTGAAGCCGGTCGCTGAGCAGCCGGTTGGCGGCCTTCAATCCTTTTCCCACCCGGGTCAGGTCGGAATCTTTGAGCCGGGTGTCGACCTCGACATTTAGCACGGCGGTGCCGGCGATGCCCGATCCCATAAACCCGGATCCGATGATGCCAAGCCGGCGGATCTGTCTCGGCGTGGCCGAACCGGGAGGAACCCCGTCGTCCTTCTTGAGCGCAGTCGTAGCAAAGAAGATCTGCACCAGCTTGCGCGATACATCGCCCACAGCGAGCTCGCCGAAGGCGCGGTGCTCCTCGGCCAGGCCCGCGGTGACTCCCTGCTCCAGACCCACCCGAACCACCTCGAGTGCGGCCAGCGGAGCCGGGTAGTGTCCGCCGGTCCGCTTGAGCACCTGCTTCCGCGCGCCCCGATACACCAGGCGGCGTCCCACCCCCGTCCGGTCGAGCAGCGACCCTGATGCTCCGCCTTTGGGCCGACGCTGGGGCAGTCCCTCGCGGGCCAGGCGCTCCGCGGCCGAGACAGCCACCCGCCGCAGAATGCTGGGCGACACCAGCTCGTCAACCAGGCCGAGCCGCAGCGCCTTGGCGGCACGCTCGCTCTTGCCAGTGAGAATCATGTCCAGCGCTGCCCGCACTCCGATCAGACGGGGCAGCCGCTGGCATCCGCCGGCACCGGGGATGAGGCCGAGCTGCACCTCCGGAAGTCCAAGCTGGGTCTTGGGATGATCAGTGGCTATGCGATAGTGGCAGGCCAGCGCAACCTCGAGTCCACCCCCGAGGCAGGCACCATGTATGGCGGCGACGATCGGCTTATGGAAGGTCTCGACCCGGCTTACCGTCTCCTGGCCCTCGAAGCTCAACCGCTCAGCCGCGTCCTGGCTGGTGAGCGCGGTGAACTCTTCGATATCGGCTCCCGCAATGAAATTGTCGGGCTTCCCCGAGATGAGAATGACCCCGGCTGTGCCGGCGTCGTCGCGCAGCCGAATCAGCAGTGCCTCGATCTCGACCCTGACCGCCGCGGTGAGCTTGTTGACCGGCTCGCCCGGCAAGTCGAAGGTGATGACGGCGATGCCGTTTTCGTGTTGGAGGGTAAAGGCGGACATAGTCGACAGTCCTCAGCCGTCAGTCGCCAGATGTGTGTAACGGCGCCTCAGACGACTGGTGGCTGGCGTCTGGTGACTAGCCACTATCTTCTCTCGAGAACCATGGCATAGCCCATCCCGCCCTGGGCGCAGATCGAGAGGAGCCCGAACTGCACATCGCGGCGGCGCATCTCGTTGGCCAGCGTGGTGACCAGTCGGGCACCGGTGGCGCCGAAGGGATGCCCGATTGCAATGGAGCCGCCGGAGACGTTGGTTCGCTCCCAATCCACCTCACCCACGGGGCCGGCGAGGCCCAGCCGATCGGCCCAGGCTTGGGAGCCCCAGGCCTGTATGTTGGAGAGCACCTGGGCGGCAAAGGCCTCGTGGATCTCGACCAGACCGAGCTCTTTCCAGCTGAGCCCTGCCCGCTCCAGCGCCTTGGGTACGGCATAGACCGGACCCATGAGCAGTTGCCAGCCGGGATCCACCGCCGCAACCGCGTAGCTTCGGATGTACGCCAGGGGCTCGTGTCCCAGGGCCCGAGCCGTGTCCTCGCCCATCAGGAGAACGGCCGCCGCACCGTCGGTCAGCGGCGATGAGTTGCCGGCGGTCACACTGCCGTATTTCCGGTCGAACACCGGCTTGAGCTTGGCCAGTGCCTCGACCGAGGTGTCGGCGCGGATGCCGTTGTCTTCCCGAACGACCTGATCCATTTCCTTTCCGGCAAACCAGGGCGCGATCTCCGCGGGCAGGCGGCCATCGGCGGTGGCCGCGCTCGCCCGCTGGTGGCTCATGTAGGCGATCCGATCCTGATCCTCGCGGCTGATCCCGTTCTCCTTGGCCATCTTTTCCGCCGACTGGCCCATGGTTTCGCCGGTGGATGGCTCCGCAATGGCCGGTGTGACCGGGATCAGGTCACGCGGCCGCACCTGACCCATAGAGGCCAATCGGCCGCCCAGGCTCTTGGCCTTGCTGGCCTCGACCAAGACCCGGCTGAACCGGCGGGAATGAAGGATCGGCAGGTCCGAGAGTGATTCCACTCCGCCCGCCAGCACCACGTCGGCGTGACCCAGGCGGATCTGGTCGGCCGCATTGTTAATGGCCTGAGCCGCCGAGGCACACGCCCGGTTGATGGTATAGGCCGGGATGCTGGGCGGAAGCTGGGGCAGAAGACTGACCTCACGAGCTACGTTCGGCGTGAGGACCGAGGGCACTACCTGGCTGAACACAACCTCATCGACCTCGCGGCCGTCTACCTCGCTCCGATAGAGCAGCTCCCGCGCGGCGTGGCGAGCCAGGGCGACCGCGCTCACGTCGCGGAACAGGGTGCCGCTCTTGGCGAATGGAGTCCGGATGCCCGCGACAACCGCGACGCGCCGGCCGCCGTTGGTTTCAGCCATGTTGTCCCTTTACTTTTTCACTGCGACCACACTCGCTACCGCGCGCCAATGCTCGGGATCCACGTTTTCCAGGGCTTCGCGCCCGTGGAGGACCGTAAGTGGGGCAACCAAGCGGGCAAGCTCACCAGGGCGCAGCAGATGCGCGCTCGAGGTCGGGCCCCAGCCCGCCTCACGCTGCGCCTCGAGAAATGTTTCCATGATGAGCAGGCCGCCGGGCGCGACCAGCTGGAGAATCCGCGGCATGTTGGCCCGGTCAAGATAATTGAATACCAGAACTGCATCAAAAACCCCCAGGGCCGGCCATTCGCCCTCGAGATCCAGCTCCAGCCATTGCACCGATAATCCGGCTGCCGCGGCTTGGCGCCGCGCCGTCGCCAGCGCAGCAGGTTCCCGATCGATCCCCACCACGTTGCAGCCGAGCTCAGCCGCGGCAACACTGTGCCGCCCGTCCCCACAGGCCAGATCAACCACGCGACTTCCGCGGCCCAGGCGATGAGCATGCCAGATAAACCAGGTGCTTGGTCGCATGCGCGGCGATCCCTGGAGCGTGCCTCGCTGGAGCAGTTGTCGGCTCACCCGGCGGATCTCCTGGTTATAGGGGGTGGCATTAACGGGGCAGGGATAGCTCGAGACGCGGCGATGCGGGGGCTCCGCACCATTCTGGTCGAACAAAACGATCTCGGATCGGGGACCAGCTCACGTTCGAGCCGCCTGATTCATGGTGGACTGCGCTATCTGGAACAGGGTGAATTCGGA
>DATFQK010000530.1:0-3259 GCA_035264345.1 Gemmatimonadales bacterium
AGCACCACCCGGGCGGCATCTTCGAGCTCGAGGGGAATTCCCAGGTCTTTGGCAAAATGGTTGAGGGTTCCGAGGGGCAGGACGCCAAGCGGAACATTACGGTCCACCAGCACCGATGCCGCCGTATTGATGGTACCGTCGCCGCCACCCGCCACCAGCATCTCGCATCCGTCCGCAACCGCGCTCTCGATGAAGTTGCGGATCTGGTCGCCACCCCGGGCGACTTTGACTCTTGCCTCCCGCCCGGCCTCGGCAAAGATCCCTTCGAGCTGCTTGGCCTGGGCGGCGCAGTCCCCTGTGCCGGAGGAGTCGTTGAGCACCACGGAGATCCAACCCATCACGCTGACCTTCGCCGGTGCTTCCGCCTGCCGGCGATCCGGTCGCCCAACGCGACGGCCGTCACCCAGACCACCGCTGCCGCATAGCCGGCAAACACATCACTGGGATAGTGCACCCCGAGGTACACGCGCGAGAAGCCGATGAGCAGGATGAGCGCCAGCACCAGAAGCCAGAGCCCGATCTTGAGAGCCAGGCTCCGGATCCGGGACGTGAGCAGCACGGTGAGGCCACCCAGGAAGCTTGCTGCAAAAAACGCGTGGCCACTGGGGAAACTGGCCGAACTGGGCAGAGGATAGTCGAAGAAGGGAGCCGGCCGGGTCCGGGCGAAGCTCTGCTTGAGCAGGATGTTGAGCAAACCCGCACCGGCCAGCGTGATCACCACCAGAAGAGCCCCGCGGTGCCAGCCATGAATCAGAAACGCGAGGGCCAGGCAGAGCCCGAGCGGGACCAGCCAGGACGGACCGCCGTAAAGACTCGCGGCAACCATGATTGGGGTGATCCGGGGCGACGCGTGAGAATGGATCATCTGGCGAAAGCCTTCGTCCACGGCGGGGGTGACTCCGGCCACGATCTCCCGGCCCAGCCAGGAGAAGAGCAGCAACGCCGTGGCAGCGGCAATCAGCCCCGCGATCAGGGTTGCGGTGAGAAGCCGCTGCGATTCCACCGAGGTGTTAGTTTGGGTCATGAGTTCCATCGCGCAGAGCCGACGTGGCATCACCGTGCTGGCCCTACTCCTCATCGTTATTGCCGTGATCGCCGCGGCGATTTTCCTGCTCCGCTACCTCCGCCAGCCGGCATGAGACGCTTGATCAGCTGAATCTGTCCAGTGTGATAGAGATCATGCGCTGCCACGCCATGGATCTCCTCCGCCGCGGTCCAGACTCCGCGGGGTGAGCGCACCGTCAGGGCAGCGGCATTCAGCCCGGCCACAATTTCCCGGAGCTTGCGGTGCTCACTCTCCAGCAAGCTCACGTCCCGTTTCCATGCGCTGCTATCGGCCGGCTGCGGAATGTCCGGCCAGTTGCTCGGCTTACGCTCGAAGGAGCCCACCGAGTCCCCCGCCAGACGCCGCCGGACAATGTACTTCCAATAGGCGGCGTGCAGCGTCAGCTCCCAGATGTTGTGCCGGTTGGGCCCGGGCCGCCACACCGCCTCCTCGGCAGTGAGCCCTCGGAGGGAGCCGCGCACCGTGGTCCCGTGCCAGCTCTTCTGGTCATAGGCCTGATCCATGACCCGCAGCAGCAGTGCCACCAGCGGATTGGGTGTGCTCAATTCAGTCCTCGGGTCGGCGCGCCGAAGGCGAACCCCTTGCCTATGGTGATCACCCAACCCGCCTGATCGACATCGTTGGCGAACCGGTGGGCCAGATCGAAGCGCAGCGCGGGCACATCGGTCGACCGACTGGCTCCCAGTCTGAGACCGACGCCCGCATCCCATCCGGTTCTTCGAGGCGACCCCGAGTACCAGGCCCCTCCGTAATCCACGAAACCTGCCAGGCCGAGCCCCGCCATGCCCCAAAGATCGTCCACCATGGTGTAGCGGTATTCGGCGGTACCGAAGAACGACCGGTCTCCCGTAAAGGAGTGGCTTCCGAAGGCACGGGGGCCGCTGCCCAGTCCTAGATCGAACTCCTCGCCCGGGACGGGATCCTCCAGCCAGCCGCCTTCGAGGTGGAACACCGCGACATGTCGAGCCGCGGGTTGCAGCACGGCGGTGGCGCCGACCTGCACCGTCCCCGAATCCAGCCCCACCGACGTAAAGAGCCCATCGGCAAAGCCATCGAGGTAGCCGAACCCACCAGGAATTCGGTTCCCTACCCGGACGCTCACCTCCGGACCGAGACCATCTCGCTCATACCCGAACAGCCCGGGGGCAACGAAAAGACCGAGTCGGACGGTGGTCCCCAGGTCCACGTCCTCCTCCCGGGCAAAGCCGGCAAAGCCCTGGGTCACGAGAAATCTCGAGCGATTCCAGATCACATAGGATCCGACCGCACCGGTGACGGTTTTGGGGAACGGCTCCGCCGAGGACACCTGGACGGTGTCGTCTCGCCGAATCTGTCCGGTCACCCCCATCCGCAGGTATCCGCTGGTAGCGGCCCGCAGGGCCCAGGCATACGAGGCTCGCGCGAGGCTGAACCGACGGCTGAGCGTATCGCTTGCCAGATCCTCGCCCTCGAAGAACCGGAGCACCCGCGTGTCGTCATCCTCGGCGCTGACCCGGAAGGCGTTAGCCGAGGTGGTCGCGAAGAAGGGGCGCTCGACGGCAATCCCGCTGAGCCTCCCATCCGACCGGTTCTCGTAGCCCAGCTCGAGACCCACGGTCCCGGCAAAGAGACGGCGGCGGCGGAAGCCGAGCGCGAAGCTGGAACGGTCGGGATCGTGCCGGTAGCGGATGGCTGCACTGGACGCAGTCCCGAGAAGGTTGGTTTCGATCATGCCCAGGACAAATGCGACCTCTCCTCCCGTGCTTCTGAACCGCCAATCCAGCTGGGTACTCCAGCCATCTTTCGTGAGGACCCGAACTACCAGGCCTGAGTCGGTGCGCACCGAATCGATCTGCACCCGGCGGAAGATGCCCAGTGCCCGCAGGTTCCGCTCGGACTCAGCCACCAGAGCGGAGTCGTACACCTGCCCTGGTCGCAGGAGCACCTCCCGCCGTATTACCGGCGCACGGGTCTGGAAGTGTAGCTTGTTGCCCAATCGAGCCACCCAGCTGCGCTCATTGGGGTCGAAAATATCCCGCCGGATCAGCTGCACCCGGTGGATTACCAGCGCGGAATCGACCGACGCGGCTGTATCGACGTTGGTTTGCGCAGCAAGGCGGAGCGGGCAGAGAAGCACCGCGACCGGCAGAAGGTGCCGAAGGGGCAACAGAACTCCAGGTGAAAACGCCGGCAGGATGAGCCGGAAGATAAAGG
>DATFQK010000531.1:0-2825 GCA_035264345.1 Gemmatimonadales bacterium
TGCTGGGGCGATGGCGGCTCTGGTAAGTTGGGCGACGGCAGCGGGATCCCCCACGACACGCCGGTCGCCGTGGCCCGCGGCCTCCAGTTCCAACTCGTGCGTGCCGGAGCCAATCATAGCTGCGGAATTACTACCGCCGACGTCGCGTACTGCTGGGGCCGGAACGGTAACGGCCAGTTGGGCGACTTCTCTCACATAAACCGACCGACTCCGGTGAAGGTCAGTGGTGGCCTCCACTGGCGTGCGATCAGTCCCGGCTATGATTTCACCTGCGGCGTGACCACGGGCAACAAGGCGTACTGCTGGGGATCGAACACGCAGGGCCAGCTCGGCGCCAATGTCCATATCGGCACCTCTACTCCGAATCCGGTTCAGGGGGCTCTCTCATTCCGGGACCTCGATGCGGGTTTCTCCCACGTCTGCGCCGTGACCACGGGAGACCAGGCGTACTGCTGGGGCTCCAACGGGTCCGGGCAGCTCGGGGACGGCACCAAGGTTTCACGCCTGGCACCTCGTGCGGTCACCACCAGTCTCCTGTTCAAGACGGTGACCGTGGACGACTTCCATTCCTGCGGTCTGACGCTCGGGGGTAAGGGGTATTGCTGGGGGACCAACGCCCAGGGCGAGTTCGGTAATGGCACCACCTCTTCCCAGCCGCTGAAGCCCACCGCGATCGGTGGGAACCTCACCCTGAGCCAGCTCAGTATGGGGACGACCCACGCCTGCGGCGTCGTCAAGACGACAGGCCGAGGCTACTGCTGGGGCTACAACTCGGTCGGGCAGCTGGGGGACGGCACCACTACCCGGCGCCTGCTTCCGGTTCCTGTCGCGGGATCCTGAGGAGAAACACTCGCGGGCGCGATTGACAGCCAGTGGGGAAGGGAACAACTGCTCTGCAAAAGAAACCGCCGCCGATAGTGCGCACTGTCGGCGGCGGTTCCTGTTTCGTCATTAGCCCGTCTGCCGCCTCAGCTGCTCGAGCCGTTTCCTCACCTCCGCCACCTGCGCCTGTAGCGGCGGGTCGGCCCGGGTCCATAGCTTCACGAACTCCCCGTAGTGCTCCATAGCCTTTCGGTTGTTGCCGGCCGCTTCGTACAGCTCTCCAAGCCGCCGATAGATTTCCGCCCGTGCGCGAGCGTCCTCGAGCGGAAACGGATCTGGAGTGGCGAGGAACTTCTGGTAGTACACCACAGCGGAGTCGCTCCGGCCGGCCTGGTCCTGTGCCCGGCCGAGCTGGGACATCGCGTAGCGGGGTTCGACCCCGAACTTCGCGTCTGCCTCGTGCAGCAGACGGATTGCTTCGTCCCACCGCTGCTCGGCCAAGGCGACGTGTGCTGCGAAGAACGCGCGCTCACCTGCCGGAAATGATGACGTCAAGGCCAAGTCCCGCTCATAACCTTCCAGGGCGAGCCGGGATACCGGGGCATCACCGATCGCGGCGGCGACCTCAGCCAGGATTTGCCAGGGTCGTTCATCCGGTGGCATGGAGTCCGTGGGATGCCGGACGAGCCCGCGTTGTACAGCCGCGCGGGCGGCTGACACGTTGCCAGCCTTCAGAGCATGGATCGCCGTGTCGATGGAGAAGGCCAGTCGTCCGGCGACCGACGGAGTTGCCCGGATCACAGCCTCGTCCCGCAAGACCGCCCAGCGCAAGCCTTCATCCAGGCGGCCGTGCAGATAGGCCAGCGCCGCGGTCACCCCGGCTGCCCGGATAGCTTGGCCCGCGGTGCGGGCCTGCGCGAAGACCGACCGCGAGATGCTATCCGCCCCGTCGAGCCGCCCGTGCCCCCACGCGGCGAACCAGTCTATTGCCCAGAGGTCCTTGCTGTCGGGGAACCGCGCCCGGTAGGCGGCTGCCGTCGAGTCGAGCGCGGAGGTACGCCCGTTCCGGATCTGCTCGCCGATGAGGTTGGTGAATGCGCCGCCGAATGTGCGGGGTAGTGCCACCACCTTCCGGTACAGCAGCTCGGCGCGCTCGTATTCGCGTTGTTGGCCCAGCACCACGGCGGCGTTGTTCAGTGCGCTGGTGCTCGTCGAGTCCAGCCGGACGGCCGCCTCGTAGGCAGCCAGGGCTCGGACCGGGTCGGGCCGCGGCCCGAGGGTATAGTAGTACCCTTCTGTCAGGAGTCGTTCCTGCTCACTGAGGCGTTCGCGATGCCGGTACGCATTGGTAGTGGCGGCCAGCGCCCGGGTGCGGTCCCGGCCATCGTTGTTCAGCAGCACGGCGATCTTGCGCCACGCCATGGCAAAGGCGGTATCGAGCGTCACCGCCTCCCCGAGCAGGGCGAGCCCGCGCTCTGGATCCCCCGCCTCGTCCGCCAGCGCCGACCCCTCCACGTACTTTCTGAGAGCCGGCAGGGAAGGCGTCGTCACCCGCTCCAGCTCGGAGCTCGCGCGGATGGCCCGTAGCGATTCGCCCGCCTTCTCCCGCACCGAGCGGGACAGCTGGCCTAGCGCCTCGATGAGCCCGTCTTCGCTCGCTGCTGTCTCACGGAAGGTGGCGAGCTCCTGTCCGTCGAGTGCCGCGACCAGCCGTGACGAGATCACGTAGCTCTGTCCCAGCCGCACGATCTCTCCATCGAGCACCGCCTTGGCGCCCTCGCGTGTCGCGATCTCTCGCGCAAGCTCGAATGGCACGACGCTCTCGGTTGGCCGCTGCATGAGACCGAGGATTTCGCGTACTGAGGCCCGAGTGAGGATCTTGAGCGAGCTGGATTGGGCGAGGTCGGTGCGTAGCGCCTCGGCGACGGTGGCCCCGAGCGCGGAGTCCCCAGCGGGCGAGCGGAAGTCGGCAACGACCACGGTCTCCTGCGCACCGAACGCGC
>DATFQK010000532.1:0-2576 GCA_035264345.1 Gemmatimonadales bacterium
GGGCAGAGAAGGTGTCTGGGAAACCTGCCTACCCGCCTGTTTTCCGTTCTCTCCGACAACGCCGCTCTCGAACAGCCGGCGCCATTCGGGGCCTACGGCGGAGGGATCCCGCAGGAACTCCTCATACATGGCCTGCGCGAAGCCCGCGTTGGCCGTCTCGAACACGTTTGGATCCACGAGCCTCAACTCGACTGGGAAGATGTAAGGAAGATAACGGCGGGGTTGAATGAACGCAGCGAAGTTTCGCCTCTTGCGAGTCCCTTACCGGGCCGTATTCTAAGGAAATCTGTCTTACCCTGAGACATACGAGGCCCACGATGGTCAGTATCCAGTTCAGGCATATTCAATGGCTGCTGGTGGCAACCGGCGCGACTCTCTTCGGCTGTGGTGGTGGCGGAGAGGGAAGCGGGCCTCCCCCGGCGGATGCCATCTCCGTCTCCAAGACGAGCGGCGACAATCAGCAGGGTACGGTGGCCGAGCCGCTGCCGAATCCCCTTGTCGTTACAGCTACACAAAGTGGTAGCGGTGCGGCCGGCCTGACTGTTACCTGGACGACCTCGTCACCATCACCAGCGGGGGGGAGTGTCACTCCAACATCGACAACTACCGATGCTGACGGACACGCGGCCGCTACGTGGACGTTGGGAACCCTTGCCGGAGCGCAAACGGTTAAGGCATCGGTCACCGGGGTAACTGGCTCGCCGATCACTTTTACCGCCACTGCAGTGGCGGGAGAAGCAGCCACGCTGGCCAAGGGTGAGGGTGACGCTCAGACCGCCGAGACGAATGCGGCGCTAGCAGCGCCGGTGCAGGCGAACGTCACTGACCAGTTCGGAAATGGTGTGGCGGGAGTTCCTGTCGCCTGGTCGGCAACGGGAGCTACGGTGTCTGCGCCCAGCGTCCCGAGCGATGCGGAAGGAGTCTCACAGGTGAATGTGACCTTGGGAGCCACTGCCGGACCAATCACGATCACGGCCGATGCACCTGGTTTGGAGGGCTCGCCACTGACATTTTCGGCCACGGCCACCGAGCCCATTCCTACCCCGAGCAGCATCTCGGTGAGCGTACGGGACGATAACTTCCTCAGCGTTCGGAACGGGACGGTCAATCCAGCCGTCGATACGGTACTCGCCGGCGGTACAGTAACCTGGGCCTGGGAGCCGACAGCGAATGATCCCCACGATGTAACTCCGACCGGCTCCCCGACCTTCACCGGCCATGATACAGCTACCCAACCTCCGCCGTTTACGGTGAGGTTCACCAGTCCTGGTACGTACAGCTACTACTGCACCCAGCATGGCTTGCCGACCTCAGGCATGCGCGGGCAGATCGTCGTCAAATGACGGAATTGCGTCTTCCGTTCACCACAAATGCCAGGTACCGCTCCGCCTCAGCCTGAACTCTGATCGAATCCCAGCCGAGCTCCTCCCCCATCAGCTCGGCGACGCGGTGCGCGGCCGGCGCACCATGCTGGCTGTGTTCGTAGTAGTGGTGGAAGCGGCGGACCATCACGTCTTCCACAGTTTGCGCCAACTCCCTCCGCACCGCGTGCACCACTTCCGCTTCGATGGCCGGATGGTCGGGTACGAGCCGACGAAAGAGCCGCCTATCGGCCCCACCGAGGTTGAAGATTCCGGCTGCTTCTGTCCCATAGTGCCGCAAGAGGTGCTCAACGCTTACAGCGGGTATGCCGAGCTCAGCACCTCGCTCGCGAAATCCGCTCAGGTCTGCGGTCTCCCCGCCGGGCAGTGGCTCGAGATCCGTCCTGGCCTCGGCATGCCGCGGCCGGCCGTCCCGGTGGCGGAGCTCTCGCATGGCTACATCGACCACCTCGGCTGACATGGAGCGATAGGTCGTCAGTTTCCCGCCCACTATCGTGAGCATCCCTCCGGATCCGTGCACGATGTCGTGCTCTCGGGACCGGGTGGACGTCAGCTGCCCCTGCCGGTCCAGCAACAAAGGCCGGAGTCCCGCCCAGGAGGCGCGCACATCTTCCACTCCCAGCCTGGCGCTGGGGAATCGCGCGTTCACCGAACGGAGCAGGTACACCATGTCGGCGCCCGTGACTCTGAGGTCTTCCGGTGGGTCCGCGCTATCCGTATCCGTCGTGCCAATGTACGAGAGGTCACCCCAGGGAAGGACGAACATCACCCGCCCGTCGATCGGACTCGTGAAGGCGATGGCCTCCTTGTGGTCGATCCTGGATCGGTCCACCACGACGTGTACGCCCTTCGTGGGCTGGAGCAGTGGCGCCGCGCCGGCATCTTCAAGGCGCCGTACCTGGTCGGCCCAAGGTCCGGTGGCGTTCACGACCACGCTGGCGCGAATGACGCCGTGTTCTCCCGTAAGGCGGTCCTCCAGCTGCGCGCCAACCACTCGGCCAGCGGTGCGCTCGAGGCCGGTCACTGCCATGTAATTGGCTACGAGGGCGCCATGTTGGAGAGCCGATCGGGCGGTAGCGACCACGAGCCGGGCATCGTCACACTGCGCGTCGTAGTACCGGGCGCCTCCGAGCAGTCCACGATCCCGAAGCATCGGCTCCGCTTCGAGCATTCGACGCTTGCCGAGCATTCGGT
>DATFQK010000533.1:0-5465 GCA_035264345.1 Gemmatimonadales bacterium
AGCTCGCGGAGCGCGGCTCGGAGCCGTCGAGCACCCTGCCCGCTGGGATATCGATCGATGAGTCGGCGGAGCTCCGCCATTGCGCGGCCCGGATTCTCCTGCCGGTTTTCATAGAGATCCACCAGCGCAAGTCCGATCCGAACGTCCTCCCTGGGCGTGAGCGCATGAGCCCGTAGACTGTCCAGCTCGACTGCGGCGCTCTCCGGCTCGCGGAGCGGCCCGGCAAGAAGCTGAGACCGGCGCAACGTGGCTTCTACTCTCTCGGCGGGATTCCGGGCGCGCTCCGCGTACGCCTCAGCGGCAGCCTGATGATGGCCCTGCGCCTCCAGCGTTTCGATGCTGGAATAGCCGGTACCAACCGGGGCGAGGCCTGCGTTGACGAGGAGCTGGAACAAACCGTCGAGTACCGGTTCCAGCACGCCGGAGAGGAATCCAACGGTCAAGCCGTAAACGGCCCACAATGCGCCGACCAACTGGAGCATGCGGGCGTCGTGGGTGACCACTGCCAGCACCAAGGCCAGGATGGTCCCCAGGAGGGCGACGCTGCCCACGGCCAGGCGAACCAGACCGAACGGTTCCTCAGACCAGCCGTCTGCAGCGGGAGAATCGACCTTCAACGGATCGACGCGGTCTTTGACAGGCGAGGAGCTCAAGCCGAAAACTTAGGAAGCGATTTCCGGGGCAGCAAGCAGCGAGAACCTTTGCCCTCGGTTGACTTTCGGTTCAGGCGGGGCCTAAATCCCCGCAGAGTACGTCACCAGGCTCTTGCTCGCGGGAAGGCCGATGCGAATTGCTTCCATCGTCATGTTGCTTGCACTGCTCAGCGTTGGGCGCGTATGCGCTCAGGACAGTGAGAGCGACGACATTCCCTGGCGTACCAGCTATTTCCCCTATCTCACGGGCGGCGCCAACGACGGCCCCGTTCTGGCTTTCCGGGTTCATCATTTCCAGGCGGCGGAATACGAGGATCGGGTCGTCAACAACGGGTCGATCACCGGTGAGGCCGGGTTCACGTCGCGCGGCAGCCGCTACATCATCGCCCGGTTCCGGGCGCCTCAGCTGTGGAACAACTGGCGACTGAAGGCGCTTGCCGCGGCGGGGAGAGAAGCTCGCTTCGGTTACTTCGGGGTGGGCAACGGAACGGTGAAGAACGACGACCTGGTCACCGACGCCAATCCGTTCCTCTACCGGGTTCGACGCATTCGCTACGGGGGACAGGCGGAGCTGACTCGCCGGATCCGGGGTCCCTGGCAGGTTGCCCTGCAGGGGAACATCGAGTGGACCCGCTTCACCACGCTGCCAGGCCCGTCGCTGTTCCTGACCGACTTTGGGACGGAACGGAAAGAAGATGACGTGGCAGGCAGGGTCGCGCTGGTGTACGACACCCGGGACGTCGAGTACAACACCCACCGTGGCCTGCTGCTTGAAGCCGGTGTCCAGGCGGGGTCGGGCCTCAGCGGCTACACTCGGTTGTATACCGTGCTTCGGGGCTACGTCAGTCCCCGGGAAGGGACGGTGGTCGCGGCGCGGCTGGCGGCGTCCGGCATGGGAGGGTCACCCACCCTCAACGCTCGGTACATCATCCCGGCCTGGGAAGACCAGATCTCGGTTCTCGGAGGCCAGTACTCCCACCGGTCGTTCGACACCGGCCGCTATGCCGGCAAGCACGTGTTGTTCGGAAATCTGGAGGTCCGTCACGACCTGCTCGCCTTCGGCGATCTCGGAGCGATCACCGTGCTGGGATTTGTGGATGCCGGACGGGTCTTCGAGGAAAACTTCAAATTGACGACAGACGAAATCAGAGTGGGTGGGGGCGGCGGGATAGGGCTCCGAATCCTGCGCTCGACAATTTTTACCTTCAACTTTGCGGGCGGCCCGGACGGGTTTAATCCCTCGGTTGGAACCGGGTGGATGTTCTAGGACAGCGTCAGGCCACCTTCGCCACCGAAAATCCCGCAGCCTGCAGCACCTCACGCAACGTACTTTCGCCGCGGTCCTTGGCATACCACTTCCGGACTTTAGGATAGAGCTCGCTCTTGGGCATGATCGCGCGGTTGGCCATCACCCAGGCCTGCAGCTCCGTGGGCCGGGGACCCCAGTGGCCGAGCTCCCGATAGTTCTCATCCAGAGCGATCACGACAGGAATCGAGCGGGATCCGTTGGTGAGATAGCGGTCCATCACTTCGGGATTGGCATCGCGCAGGATTACCCTGAGCTCCAGCCCGGGAACAGCATCGGCCAGCTTGGCAATCACCGGCACGGTATTCGAGGCGTCGCCGCACCAGTCCTCGGCAATAACCAGCAGCTTGCGGGCAGCTCCTGGCGGAACGGCCTCCGAGGCCCAGGCGGGAACCCGGGCCAGATTATACACGCCCTGCCACAGTCCACACTGCTCGGCTTTGCACGAAGCCACGAAAATGTCGAAGCTCAGCGCTTCTTGCCACAACTTCCTGAAATCCAGCATGCCTTCTCCCGTGAGTGCCACGTCTCTCCCAACACGGGGATCTCAGCAATAGTTCCAGTCAGATCTCCTCGATCTTGACCCCCCGCTTGCCCAGCTCGGTGACATAGTCCCGGAACGGGATGGCCTCATCGGGTGTGTGCACGCCCTTGGCGACAACCCGGCCGTCCACCTGCATTTGCCCGGTGATCGAGAGAGAGTACCCGGTGGTCCGCATCATGGCGCTGATGCCGTGCTGCGCATCGTAGTAGTCGAGCAGCCGGAAGGTCACTGAGGTGGCTTTACCCTGCCTGACTCCGCTCACCTGCACCTGCAAGGCGACCAGATCGCGACCATTTGGCTTGGAGAGCTTGGGGCTCACGGCCGCGATGAAGACGTCGCGCGGTACCACCTTGCTCCCTTTGACTTCGATCGGCTCGTTGGCCAGCAGACCCAACTCACGGATGGGACGCACCACGGCGGCGTGGCCAGGATAGCGCAGCGTCTTGTATTCCATGACATCGATTTTGCCCTGGTAGGCAAACGGCAGAGTGCTGATGCCGCCTCCGGTATGAAAGGCCTCGAGGGTCCCAACGGGAGAGGGGAACTCCACCGATTCGACCTCACTCAGGGCGTCCACCTGCACCGGCCGGCCACCGCGTAGCACCCAGGAGGGAGTGGTGTAGTAATCGAGGGCTCCCTCCAGCGAGTAGACGATCTGGTAGTTCAGCGGAGGCTCGGGCGCCTGGGGAAGGCCGCCGACGAAGATCTTTACCTTCTCCGCCTTATCCAGCCGGCTGATACCCTCGGCGGCCAGAATGTTGACCATCCCCGGGGCGAGCCCGCAATCAGGAATTACCGAGATTCCCTTGGCCTCCGCTTGCTGGTGCAGCTTCTTCTGCTCCAGTACGATCTCGGTGTTTCCACCCAGATCGGAGAAGTGGCAGCCGCCTTCGACCGCGGCCCGCGCCATCGGGCCGTTATAGTAGTAGGGGATGGCGCTCATGACCGCAGCCTGCCCCGCAAACGCCGCCCGCACGGCCGCCGAGTCGGAGACGTCGAGCCGAATCGTGCGAAGACGACCGTTCCAGTCCCCGGCCAGGAATTTTGGCAACCTGTCGGGCCGCAGGTCGGCCAGGGTCACCTGGGTTATTGCAGGATTCTGCAGCAGATCGTACGCGCACGCGCAGCCCTGAAGACCTGCGCCGAGGACCAGCAGTTTCATCAACCACCCCACCAAGAGTGAACCGAGAAAAGCCCCGGAAAGTAGCCGGGGAGCGCAGGGACCTTCAATGGTGCGGGATCGAGCGACGGGTGCAGCTTACATCTGATCCGGAGTCGGCGACGGGGCGGCTGACCCCTGGAAGTAGGTGACCTGTCTCGGCCGAGCTGGAACCTCCGACCAATGCAGGAGACGAGGTCTTCCTTTGGCGAGGGGTCGGATCTGCAGGAGCTCACCGGTGAAGAACGCCACCGAATCATTACCCCAGCGCACCGGATCGCTTGCTGCCTGAGCCAAAATACCGGGACGGCCGCTGCGGGGGATGACGCAGAGATCTTCCCTTCGGGAACAGGGAACGACACGGGCAAAGACCGGATCTCCCAGAAGCACCGCGAGACTCGACTCCGCCGCGGCACGTTCCTCGGCCGGGACACTCCTCGGACTTGCCTTGGCCGGCGGAGCCTCCAGGCGGTACAGGTCCTGGCTGGTCTTCACCAGCAACGCCTTTCCATCGGAGCTCCAGCCGACACGCTCGAGGAGCCCGGCATCTTTGGGTAAGCGGAGCTCGCGATCCGCACCGTTCAACAGATTGAGTACCCACACGCTGGCCGGGGTCGAGTCGCGCAATGAGAGCCCGCGGAAGAACGCCACCTGGGCGCCGTCGGGCGAAAGCGCCGGCCGGAGCTCTGCCACCGTGGTGTAGGTGATCTGGTAGGCGGGCCCACCGTCGGCCCTCACCGCATACAGATCCCCGCCCATACCGCTGCCACCCACGAAGATGGCGTAGGACTCACGGCCGACATCGATCTTGCCGCGGAGCGGGGGAAGCGTGCCGCAAGCGACAGTAAGCACAAGCGTGAGCGGTAAGCGGTAAGCGGTACCTGGTCTCACCGATCACTGCCCACGGTCGCCTTCAGTAGCCACCACCCGTTGGGATCTACCTCGATGCGCTTGGGCTTGCGGCGGATGCCTTCAACGACCTGTCGAGTCTGCCGGCCGTCGACGTGAAGACGAACCGGAATGTCGTCCACCAGCAGGATCAAACTTGGGATCTGAAATTCCCCCCATTCGGCGGGCTGCGTCTGGCTGATGTCGACCGTCAGCTTCTTTCCCTTGTGAGCCCATTTCAGGTCCAGCATCGGATAGCCCGGTTGCGTCAGCGCCTGGCGAAAGTACCAATCGAGGTCCCGTCCGGCGGCCTCCGACATTATTCGGGCAAAGTCGGCCGAGAGCGCGGTGCTGTCGCGAAAGGTGCTGTAGTAGCGACGCAGACCGGAGAAGAACGCGGAGTCTCCGACCACTCCCCGCAGTTGGTGCAGGACCCAGGCGCCCTTCTGATAATTGTTGCTGTTGAGGAGGCCAACGAGGTCTGTGGCAGTGGTGTCGAGGATGGGCTGCCCGACCTCCTTCGACTCGAACACCTGATCCGCCATCTGACGCATTCCCGCCCTGAATGCGCTATCACCATCGGCATGAGCCTGCCAGAGCGCCGCCAGATAGGTGGCGAAGCCTTCCGAAAGCCAGAGGTGATGCCAGTCGCGCTCGGTAACCGCATCGCCGAACCACTGGTGGGCGGTCTCGTGGGCGACGACCGGCTCACCCAGGTTCTGCTGCCGGTAGCGCTTTTCGTCGTAAAAAATGGCGGTGCTATTCTCCATCCCGCCGAACCGGGTGCTCGACTCGACATGAGCCAGGCTGCCATAGGGGAACGGGCCGAGCAGGTCGCTGTAGTAGTGGAGGATCTCCGCCGCTCTTCGAAAGGGGTCCTTCAGGGCATACGCCGAGTCTTCCGGGTAGGTCCAT
>DATFQK010000534.1:0-3160 GCA_035264345.1 Gemmatimonadales bacterium
GCGGGATGTGACCATCGCGGTGGCGAACGATTCGGCGATGCCGCAGTGGCTACCCGGCGGCGAATTCCAGCGGCGTGATGGAACGAAGCCGAGGAAATGCGCGCGATAGGATTATCGAGAGCTGAGACGCGGGTCATTCCGAGCGTAGCGAGGAATCGCTCGACTGCCGTCTGGGATGGGAGCGGCGCTTACCGCAAGGCTTGAACGACCGGTTGTTTCGCGGCCCGCCGGGCAGGGAAGAAGCCACCGATCAGGCCCATCACCACCGCGAAGATCAGGCCGGCCAACAACAGCCCGGGTGTCACCCGAAAGGCGAACGCGATCTCGCTGAAGCTCGCCCAGTTCGTGGTACTGGTCACCAGCCCGTTGATCGGAAGCGCCAGCAACGAGCCGATGATCCCGCCTACCACCGCGATCAGCGCCGACTCCGCCAGAAAGCTGGCCAGCACGCTCCTGGGCGGAAAACCCAGGGTGAGCAACACGGCGATCTCGTGCCCCCGCGATGCCACCGCGGCATACATGGTGTTGATCGCGCCGAAGATCGCGCCCACTGCCATGATGCTGGTGATCATCAGTGCCAGAATCGTGAGAATCCGGCCCAGCAGCTGCGACTGTTCGGCGTAGAAGTCGGACTCCCGGTGTACGTCCACCGTGAGCCGGCGATCCGCTTCCAGGGTGCGCTTGGCCTCGTCGAACGCGGCGGGATCCTTGAGCCGGAAGATGACGGACTGGAAGGCGTCGCCCCGGAAGACCGGCATGAACTGCTCGTTCTCGCCCCAAATCTCCGACTCGAAGGCCGAGCCGTTAGCGCTGAACCGGCACACCACGTTCCAGTTCCGGCCGGCGAAGTGCAGGGTCTCGCCGATGCCAGTGTGATTGAACCGGCCGGCCATCTTCTTGCCCACGCAGATCTCCGGCTTGCCGCTCCCCGGTTTCCGCCCCGCCTCGATCTTCACATTGTTCCGCACAGTCCAGGCGGCCGGGCTGATCCCGCGCACTACCACGTTGGCCAGACCGGTGGTGTCGCTGCCGGAGCTGGCCCGGGGCAGGGGAATGATGACGTAGACCTCGGGGCTGAACATCGGCCGTCCGTCCGGCCCGTTGGCAATGTGGGGCGACGACGCCAGGATGCTCGCGGTCTGCCGGTCGATGCCGCTGGACAGCTCCGAGTCGGCTCCCCGGCGGAGGATCATCACGTTCTGCGACGAGCCGGTCTTGACCAGTGCCGCGCGGAATCCGTTCGCCAGTGCCAGCATTCCGATGAACACCGCGACCACGAGGCCGATGCCCAGGGCGGTGAGCAGGGTCGAGACTGGCCGCTGCAGCAGGCTCCGCGCGTTGTACTCCAGCGGGATCTTCATTCCACCGTCCGAAGGGCTTGCACCACGGGGAGTCGGGCGGCCCGGACGGCCGGCACCAGTCCGCTCGCCAGCATCAGGAGCAGCGCGATCGCCGCACCCATCAGCAGGGTCTGGGTGGTGACGTCGAAGCCTGGCAGAAATCCGGCGGCGTTGAAGTTGGTGGTCTTGTAGAGCAGCTTGGCCCCGCCCAGACCGATCACCGCGCCGATCGCCGTGATGATCCCGGCCTCCAGCATCACCATGCCGAACAGCCGCCCGTTGCCGAAGCCGATGGTCTTGAGCACCGCCACTTCCTTGGTGCGCTCCCGCGCGTTCATCATCATCGCGTTGGCGGTCACCAGCAGAATCGCGAACACCACTGCCATACCGATCGTGCCCATCAGGAGACTCACGTTGCCCCACATCGTGGCGAAGCTGGCGTTGAATGCCTGCTCGGTGCCGGTCTTGGTCGGCGCACTCGAGTTTCGGAACTGGTCGTCCACCATCTTCGCCATGCCGGCGGCGTTGTTGGGATCGCTGATCTCGACCACGTACCAGCCGGCGATGCCGGGCCGCCCGATCTTTTCTTCCAGGTAGTCGTGATGGAAGAAGAGCACGTCGTCGTTGATCACCGGGTCGGTGGGGGTGTACACCGCTCGAACGGTGAAGGTCCAGTCACCGGGGAAGATGGTGCCCTGGATGGTGACGTTCTGTCCCAGCTTCCAGCCGAACACATCGAGCAGCCGGCGGCCGATCATGGCGGAGGAGCGCTCCCGGATGAACGCCTGCTTCTGGTCCTCCGGCACACTGATCTCGGGATACATCGCGAGATAGGACGTGGGGTCGATGGCAAACTGGGCGAAGAACCGCTTGCCGTCGCCGTAGCGGCCGCCGAACCAGTTGGCCCAGCTCACCTGGGTGATGCCCTTGTCGGCCTTGAGCCGGTTGCCGTAGCTCAGCGGAAGCGGGAAGACCAGTCCGGTGGCGTTCTGGACGATGAGTCGCCTGGCGCTCCCGAACTGGGCCGAGCGGGCCAGCGTGGTGACCACGGTTCTCAGTGAAGCGAAGAGGAAGAGCGCCAGCGCGACGCTGCTGATGGTAAGGAATACCCGCCGCTTGTGCCGGCCCAGATTGGCCAGCACCAGAGGAAGAAACTTCACGAGACCGCCACCTCCCGCTCGATCAGGGCACCCTTCTCCAGGTGCAACACCGTCTTGGCCCGCTCGGCGGCGTGCGCGTCGTGGGTGACTATGATGATGGTTTTCTTGAACTCGTCATTCAGCCGCTCCAGCAGACCGAGCACGTCCTGCGAGCTCTTCGCATCGAGCTGGCCGGTGGGCTCGTCCAGCAGCACGAGGGTGGGATCAGCCACGATCGCTCTCGCGATCGCAACCCGCTGTTCCTGTCCGCCGGAGAGCTGCCGGGGATAGTGCTTCAGCCGGTCCTGCAGCCCGACCACGCCGAGGGCGAGCTTCACCCGCTCGTCGCGCTCCTTCTTGGAGAGCCGGGTAAGCAGCAGGGGCAGCTCCACGTTCTGGTAGGCGGTGAGCACCGGCAGCAGGTTCAGGTTCTGGAAGACGAACCCGATGTTCTCCGCCCGCCAGTTGGCCAGCTGGCCCGGGGTCATCGCGCTCACCTCGGCCCCCGCCACCCGGATGCTGCCGCTGGTAGGCTTGTCCAGTCCGGCGAGCAGGTTGAGCAGAGTGGACTTGCCCGATCCCGACGGGCCCATCAGCGCGGTGAACGACCCTTCGGCGACGTCGAGCGTGAGGCCGGTGAAGATCTCGATCTTCTCGGAGTCGCGTTGGAAGATTTTGTAG
>DATFQK010000535.1:0-4748 GCA_035264345.1 Gemmatimonadales bacterium
AGTCCATCCGAGGTGCGACCAGGCCGTCGGCGCATTTCGAAGATATCGCCCGGGGAAACACCGTCCTGCCGACCCTTATTGATGAACACCACCATCTGGGGTTCCTTGAGGTCCTGGCGTCCCAAACCGCCAATGAACGTCCCTCGCACTCCATCGGACACCGGGACTGCCCGAGTGCGGGACCCCGGATTGAAGCTCTCGAGCGGCAGGGTGCGCTGGCCACTGCGGATGGGTCCGTAGGTGGACACGATCTTTGCGACGTAGTGCTCGTCGACCGTCTGGGTGACCACGGCGATTCCGGTCGGGACAATCACGCGTCCGTATGGGTCGATCTCTCCCCCCACCTGCAGAAGCAACAGGCTATCACCCACAGCATAGGTGGCACCCGATGGAGCCTCGAGGGAGATGCTGGTGTACGGCAGCGCATTGGCGCGGCTGTTCGCCGCCTTTATTTGCTGCGGAGTAACCGGACCGGCCACGCGCCCATAGGGCAGCCGCTGGTTCTCGGTCAGAAATCCCGATGAATAGAATTCGCTCCGCCGGAGCGGACGGTAAGCCTGGTGCGTATAGGCCTTGAGAATGTCCGAGACCTTCTGCGGCTTGCGCTCGGGGAAGAGCGGGCCCTGTTCGGCTTCGGATTCGGCCATGGAGGGCTGCTGAGGCCCGCGGGCCAGGGCGTCGGTGGAATCCGCTCCGCTGCCCCGCGCGCTGTCTGCGGCGAGGCTGGAATCACCTTCGACCTGGGGCACGGGCGTATCCATGGTGGGAACGGCGGCCACGTTGTCGACCGGAGCGATACGCAGGATCTCTCCGGGGTAGATCCAGTGCGGATCCTCGACCACATCCGTGTTTAGCCGATAGATCCCGGGCCATAAGAAGGGATCATGGAGGTAGTGCTGCGCCAGGTCCCACAGGGTATCGCCCTTGCGGACGGTGTGAGTCTGAGGAAGCGGTTCCGTACCGAGGCTACCCCCTGTCAGCAGTGAGCTCGCTGCTGGAGCCGCGGAGTCACTAACGGCCGCTGTGGAGTCTTGTGCCATGCCGACGGTAGCTGGCGCCATCACGCCCAGCGCGGTCAACCACCCCAACAGGTGCATCCGGCGACCTGAACGCCGGTTCGACTGGCGGGAACAGTTGCGCGGCATGCGGATCTCCCAGCGGCAACGCTGTGTGATGAAGGAAACGGGTAGCCAAACGCGAAGCTTCGCGGTCAGGAGCGCAAATTCAACGCCACTCGTGGACCACATCAACTGGGCGGCCTAAGTTCTTGATGGCCTTAAGCCTTGGTCGGTTTACTTCAAGCTGATACTTGCTCGCCAAACTGTGGCGATCGGCGGGAGGACTGGCATCTCTCAGGTGGGCAGCGGGGCGGCGGGGCAGCGGGGCGACTACTCCGGCACCGAAGGTTTTGCCTTAGATCTACCTCTTTTCTGCCCTGCTGCCCTGCTGCCCTGCTGCCCCGCTGCCCCGCTGCCCCGCTGCTAGAACGGCAGATCGTCGTCTTCGGCGTCGAGCGCTTCCGGGAAGTCGTCGAAGCCTTCCTTGCCTTTGGGAGCCGCTGCACCCGCCGCCACCTTGGGTGCGGAGAACGCTTCCGCGCTATCCCCGCGACCGGACAGCAGGATAAGCTCGCGTCCGTTGATTTCGGTGGTGTACCGGGTCTGTCCCTCACGATCTTGCCAGGAGCGGTACTCGATGCTTCCCTCGACGTACACCTTGTCTCCCTTCTTGCAGAAGCGCTCGGCGATGTCCGCCAGGGTGGAAAACTTGGTGTTCCAGAACACGACCCGATGCCACTCCGTCTTTTCCTGCTTCTCACCAGCCTGGTTTTTCCATTGACGGCTGGTGGCGAGCGAGAGGGTGGCGACCCGTGAGCCGTTGGCAGTGCTGCGAACTTCCGGATCAGCCCCGAGATTCCCGATCAAAATGGCCTTGTTCAGACTGCGACTCACAGGCACCTCCAAGGTTCAACTGTAAGGTTCGACGAAGCGGTCTGCGGATAATATAGGCCTGGGCCGAACCGCTTCAACCAAAGTCCCGCCCGGGATGCTGTTTTCACGCGTGTTGCTCCAGGGGAAGCCACAGCACCAGGGCGTCCTCTTTGGGATTGCGATAGTATGCCGTCCGTTGGCCGACCGGACGAAATCCTGAGCTCAGGTACAGTGCTTGCGCTGACTGGTTGGATTCCCGGACCTCCAGATAGACCTCTTCGACCCGCCGCTTGCGAAAAAAACCCAGCGCCGAGCGCAATAACGCCCGGGCCACTCCGTGGCGGCGAAAGTCGGGAGCGACCGCAAGGTTGAGCACCTCACCCGTGCCCGCCACTTCCCTGCCGATCAGGTACCCGGCGATGCCGCGCCCGTTCTGCGCAACCAGGCCGAATGTCCAGGCAGACTCCAGCGCCTCGCGAAAGCTGGCTTCACTCCAGGGATCGCTGAAGCACCGGCGCTCGATCGTGACGAGCGGGGCTGCATCAGCCGGGACTGCCGACCGAATCCGGTAAGGGTCGTCCATGAACACTCTCCCAACGAGCTTGCGCTTCGGCCGGCCGGCCATACACGGGCTCCCATTCCCACACCGTATGCACCTCGCGCGCTCCGCCCCGAAGCCCGATCAGATCCAGCAGCCGCGCCGCGTGCGGCGATCCCTCGGGTGGACCGACAACCCGCTTACCTGACCACCGCTCCACCGCCTCGATGAGCTGAGGAGGGGCCTCTCCCACGAGAATGTCCGGCTGCAGGCCCCAGGACACAATATCCTCCAGCCGGCGAACTGATGGGACCAACTCGGTGCGGATGCCGTCTGAATCGAACCGGTACGCTGCCGCGTACACCTCTCCCCGCATCGCATTGGCGAACGCGAGAACCAGAGCATTGGGCTGGGCCACTTGAGCCGCGCGCACCAGCAACGACGGAGCGGTCCACAGAGGAATCCGCCGCGTATGGACCAGCGCCTTTGCCACCGAAGCGCCCACCCGGAGCCCGGTGAAGCTCCCCGGGCCGTCGCTCAACACCACACCCTGCAGCGAGTCCGGAGTGGAGCCCGAACGGCCGAGCAGACCTTGGACGATGGGAAGCAACCCAGCGGCATGGCGCCGAGCGCCTGGAAGATTCTGTTCGACCGCAGTCCTGCCTGACCCGGGTTCTCCCAAAGCGACCGAGGCACGGTCGCTGGCCGTGTCCAGCGCCAGCCACATCAGAGAACCTCCAGGTTGCGGAGCTCCGGCTGAGGGACATGAGAGAGGCGGAACTTCCGGGTTGGCGCAGGCAACCATTCGCCGGCGCGCTCGGGCCACTCAACCAGAATGGCGTCGCCTTCGGTCAGCAGCCCTTCCCAATCCAGATCGGCTGCCTCTTCCGGCGAGCGCAGGCGAAAGCAATCCAGGTGAAAGACCGGGCCCCGCGCGCCTTGGTATCGATGGACCAATGCGTAGGTTGGGCTGGTAGCTGGATGGGTGACACCCAGGCCTCGGGTAACCGCCTTGATGAACGTGGTTTTGCCTGCACCGAGATCTCCCTCGAAACTGAGCACTTCACCGGGATCCAGGCGACGGCCCAGCGCTTCGCCTTCGGCCTCGAGTTCCGCCAGGGTCAAGGACCGGCTCATGCCTGCCGCCGCAGCCGGGCCGGTGCTCGCCGCACGTCCGGAGCACCCGCAGCCTTGAGCTCGTTCAACTGATCCCGCAGCATAGCCGCCAGCTCGAACTCGAGATTGGCCGCGGCCTCCCGCATCTGGCGCTCCAGCGAGGTGATGGCCGCGGCGCGCTTGGCCGGATCGCGCAAGTCGATTCGTTCCTGCGCCGCCGCCTTGGGTTCTGGCCGCTCGGTGCGCGCGTCGGCTACGTGGGTCGAGAGCCGCACCTCCTCCATGCTCTTGACGATGGACACCGGCGTGATGCCGTGCTCCAGGTTGTAGGCCCGCTGAATGGCCCGGCGCCGATCCATTTCCTCCAGCGCCCGTTGCATCGACCCGGTGATGCGATCGGCGTACAGCACGGCTCGGCCGTTGATGTGCCGCGCTGCGCGGCCGATGGTCTGCACCAGGGAACGGTCCGAGCGCAGGAAGCCCTCCTGGTCCGCGTCCAGGATGGCCACCAGGGACACCTCCGGGAGATCCAGACCTTCCCGCAGCAGATTGATTCCGACCAGAACATCGAAATCCCCCAGCCGGAGGCCTCGAAGGATTTCCATTCGCTCGATGGCGTCGATATCGGAGTGGAGATACCGCACCCGCACCCCGGCCTGCTGCAGGTAGTCCGTGAGGTCTTCGGCCATTCGCTTCGTCAGGGTCGTGACCAGGACTCGCTCCCTCCGGGTTTCCCGCAGGCGGATCTCCGCCAGCAGATCGTCCACCTGACCCCGCACCGGCCGCACGTCGACTTCGGGGTCGAGGAGCCCGGTGGGACGAATGATCTGCTCCACCACCACGCCCTGCGACAGCTGAAGCTCGTACTCGCCGGGGGTCGCCGAGAGATTGATCATCTGGGGCGCCAGCGACATGAACTCGTCGAACTGAAGCGGCCGGTTGTCCAGGGCGGACGGAAGGCGGAAGCCGTGCTCGACGAGCGTGAGCTTGCGCGCCCGGTCGCCGTTGAACATCCCCCCGATCTGCGGGACGGAGACGTGGCTCTCGTCCACGATGACCAGAAAGTCCTCGGGAAAGTAGTCGAACAGGCACGCCGGCCGCTCGCCCTCGGCGCGGCCGGCGATGTGGCGGCTGTAGTTCTCGATCCCCGCGCAGGTGCCGAT
>DATFQK010000536.1:0-5739 GCA_035264345.1 Gemmatimonadales bacterium
TGGTCCCCGGCAGCCAGACCCCACCCGATGAAGAGCGAGTCGTCGGCCTGCTGCGCTGCCGTGCCGGTCAGGTTGTCGCTGCCCTTCAGAATTCGGCTGAAGCTTTGGGACTTGAGACTCCCGCGCAGCAGGCCCAGCGCATGATTCACTCCAGCCTCCGCCACGTGCTGCGCGCGGGTCGCCCGCTCCCGGTTTCGCACCGCTTTGGCTTGCAGGTCGGCAAACGTGAAAATGCCGGCCAAGAGGACGGCGATCGCAACCAGCGCAAACATCGCGGCGGGCAAGGCCAAGCCTCGGCGGCTCGCCATCAGCGGCGATTTCGTAAGTACACCCACGTGTCCCTCCTGGAGAGAACATTGGTGCGATTGTGCTTGGGCGCCTGGAGTGTGATCCTCACCCGGGTCGCAGCACGGCGGATGATGACCGGGTCGTTCAGGATGGTCCCGGCGGAATCGTACTGGAACAGCAGCGACCGGACCGGAAACGCCACCGGTGCCGCCGCGCCGCCTTGTTGCCAGCGGACGAAGAGGGTGTCATTCAAGGCATACACCATCATGTTTTCGAGCAGATCGCCGGTGTCCCCATCGACCGGGTTGAAATCAGCCAGGACCTGCAGGGTGTCGAACGGCGCGGTCAGTGGCTCGACCCGGGGGGAGTTTGCCGTACCGGCAGCCATGTTCAGCGGGTTGGAGCCGGCGGTCTGCAGGATGCGGGTAATCGTCAGCTCGGCCACCCGGAGGGCATCCTCGCTCCGGGCCACCTCCCGCTGCCGGATATAGCCCCGCTGCATGCTCACCGTCACGCTGACCACGCCCCCCATGATGATGGCGAGCATGGTCATCGCGATCATGAGTTCGATCAGGGTAAAACCCCTGGCTGCTCGGCTGTTCATGCGCATCCTATTGGGGCGTCATGATCTGAATGAGGGTCGAGAAATCGAGCTGAGCCGGCGTCCGGGGACCGTCTACCTGGGGACGCACGCGCAGATTCACCTGGCGGGTGCCACCGGGCCCATTCTGCACTTGCCAGAGACGGATGTACGTCCGACCCCGCTCGACCAGCGTATCCACATGCAGGGCAGTGGGCACCGTGATCGAACCTCCCACGTCCAGCTGCGCGATACCGGCGGTTTGATAAGTGGCGGCGACGCGCAATTGCTCTAGCTTGTGATCGCCCAGGGCGGTCATGTCCGCTTTGGCCGCGTTCAGGTCCTGGTACCGGGTCATGCTCGCCATGGTGCTGGCGAGACCCAGTATTCCAACGGTGAGCACGATGATGGCCAGCATGAGCTCGACCAGGGTGAAACCGGAGTCTGTGGGTCTCATCCCAGCGCTTGGGGAAGCTGCGGTCATTGGACGGTCACCAGGCCGGCGGCACTGACTGTTACCGTTTTCTGAGCGCCGCCAATCTGAACGACAAAAGAGCGGGCTCCGGTAGTGGGAGGACCGAATGCGGCCAGACGAACCGAGTCTGCGGATAGAGCAGCGGCAAACCGAACCTTGTCTGCCAGGCGCCGGTCGCCAATAAAGTCGACGTTGTAGGTCGAATCGTTGATCCGTTCCAGGGTGACTGGCTGGTTCCGGCGGATGGCCTCGATCTGGCCCCTCCGCAGGTCCCCGGCAAGCTGGTACGCTGCAGTATCGAGAGAATAGCGGTTGCGCTGGTTCCGGAACCGCGGCAGCGCGATAGCCATGAGCAAGCCAGCAATCACCATGACCATGACGGCTTCAACCAGCGTGAACCCGCGGACGCTGCGGCTTCTCACATACCCCTCCAGTGGATGAGACCCACGTGGCAGGTGGCGTGCCGCTATTCAGCGCATTTGAAACCAACAGGTTAGGTCGGAGTGCACCGGCTGGAGCCTTGCATTACGCGAAACCAGTGTCCGCGCTGGACTGCCAGGCTTGTCGCGGTGTCTCGAAAGTTTAATGAGGGCTTTACAGGTGCAGCAGTGTTCAGTGCGCTGCCAGGGTATGCCCGCTGCCCGGAGGTGCTGTCATAGAGGGGAGCAGAGAACCCGACCGCACCCCTCATGCCCGACTACCTTTGGTACGGAGAACCCTTTACCGGTATCTCGTGAACGCACGCCAAGGAGCCATTGGTGTCACTGCGCGACAAGACCATCCTGTTCTTTGCAGGCCCACTCTACGAAGACCTCGAGCTCTGGTACCCCAAGATCCGGCTGGAGGAGGAAGGCGCCCGCACGGTCGTGGCCGGCACCGGGGAGAAGACCTATCAGGGGAAGCGGGGTTACCCCCTCACCGTGGACACCAGCGTGGACGAGATCCGCGCCGCGGACTTCGACGGCCTGGTTATACCCGGAGGCTATGCTCCCGATATCATGCGCCGGTCCCAGAAGCTGCTCCAGCTTACCCGGGAGATCTACCAGGCCGGCAAGCCGGTCGCCTTTATCTGCCACGCCGGATGGGTACCCATCTCGGCCGGGATCGTGCAGGGCAAACGGGGCACCAGCGTCGGCGCCATCAAGGACGACCTGGTCAATGCCGGCCTGCTCTGGGAAGACAGCCCGGTGGTGGTGGACGGCAACCTGATCTCGTCCCGAACGCCGGCCGATCTGGGGGTGTTTTGCAAGGCGCTCATAGCAGCTCTGGAGAAGTCACCAGACACGAGTCGCGAGTCGCAGGAGAAGAAACGAGACGCGAGTCGCGAGTCGCGAAAAGCACCCGGAAAAGCTACTCAGCACGTCCGAGTGCCTTCTCGTGCCTCGTGACTCGCGACTCATGACTCTGAACGACGCCCAGCGTCGAGTAGACGAGTGGATCGGCCAATACGAAGAGGGCTACTTCGATCCGCTCACCAACCTGGCCCGGCTGGCCGAGGAGGTGGGCGAGCTGGCCCGGGAGATCAACCACCGCTTCGGCCAGAAGACCAAGAAGCCGGAGGAGCCTGACGGTGATCTCGGCATGGAGATGGGCGACATCCTGTTCGTGCTGATCTGCATGGCCAACCGCGAGGGGATCGATCTGCAGCAGGCGTTTGATCGAATGATGGGGAAGGTGACAACGCGCGATAGCTCGAGGTGGAAAAAGAGGAAGGCCTAAACGCGCGTTGTCATCCCGAGCGCAGCGAGGGATCTAACCCGAAACTAGGAGATCCTTCCGCTTCACTCCGTTCAGCGTCAGGATGACAGCGGCTTCAACGCTGTCACTCCCATTCTCTCGGGGCGCTCTCGAGCTCCGCCAGCAATATCCGGTAGCTTTCCAGCCGGTCGGCTTGGACCCTGCCCTCCTCCACTGCGGCCCGGATCCGGCAGCCCGGCTCGCTGATGTGGCGGCAATCACCGTAGCGGCACTCGCCGATGAAGGGCCGCATCTCGGGAAAGCAGCTGGCCAGCTCCCGCGGCTCGATGCCCCAGAGTCCCACCTCACTGAATCCCGGCGTATCCACCAGGAAGCCCCCAGCGTCGAGCGGCAACATCACCGCGGACACCGTGGTGTTCTTGCCCCGGCGCACCCGGGCGCTGATCTCCCCGATCCGGAGCTTGAGTCCCGGCTGCACGGCATTGAGCAGGCTGGATTTTCCGGCACCGGATGGGCCGGTCACCACGGAGATGCGTCCCTTTAAGGCTTCGGCAAACTGATCGATGCCCTGCCTGGTCTTGGCACTGGTCGGGTAGACCATGTAGCCCGCCGCGCGGCAGCGCTCGATGAGCTCGGTGCCCGGCTCGAGCTCCACCTTGTTCACCACCACGGCGGCAGGTATGGAATTGGCTTCGGCTACTACGAGAAGCCGGTCGATCAGCTGGGGAATGGGAGCGGGGTCCACGGTCGCGGTGACCACGAAGACTTCATCGATGTTGGCCGCCACCGGGCGGGTGCCGCGGCCTTCGGGCACCCGGCGTTCCAGGAGAGTAGTGCGGGGCTCGACGCCGACTATCCCGAAGACCTCTCCCTCGGCCTCGGGCTCCAGCCGGACCCGGTCGCCCACGACGACGCGGGGAGTCTCTCGTTTGGCCTTGCCCCGCAGAATGGCCCGAACCTCCCGGCCCGGCGCCGCGACCCGGTACACCGATCCATCCCGTTCCAGGATGGTTCCCAGGAGGTGCTCACCGCTCACGCTGCTGCTGTTCCCGCTCACCGCTCACGCTTTTGCGGTGCCCGCTGGCGGCTTTTCACCAGCTGTCCGGCGCTTGGGATATGGCCTCGTCCAGCGCGGCTTTGACATCGTACAGCGAGAGATTCTCCAGCCGAGCCTCGGCTTCTTCCGGCGTCCGGCCCCAGGCCAGGGTGTCGGTTTCGAGGTGCCCCACCGGCCGGTCTCCGCCCGGGGACCAGCGCACGAACAGGAGAGCCGCGCCATACATCCCTCTGACATCGGGCTCTTCCTCCACGTAGATGGCGACGGAATACGACTGGCCGTCGCTGCCCCCGAAGGCGGCCGCCCGGTCGTGCTGTCGCATGTAACCACCCAGCGTGAACTCGCTCACCCCTTCGCTCCGCTCAGGGCAGGCCTCTGCCCGGCGCTGACTCCCGTACGAGATTCCCCAGAATAAAGGCGATATTGGCGGGCCGTTCCGCCAGCCGCCGCATGAGATAAGGATACCATTGGGTCCCGAAGGGGATATAGACCCGCATGTTGTACCCGGCCTGCTTGAGCCGGGCCTGGAGATCGCGTCGGACGCCGTACAGCATCTGAAACTCGTAACGCTCGGGTCCGATCTGCTCCCGGCGGGTAAACTGCCGCGCATGCTCGATGATTTTCTCATCGTGGGTGGCGATGCCCGGGTAGTTCCCCTCTCGCAACAAGCGCTCCATGAGCCGAACGTAGTTCCGGTCCACGTCCTTTTTATCGGCAAACGCAACCGTCGGGGGCTCGAGATAGGCGCCCTTGCAGAGCCTCACCCGGGCCTTGAGCCGAATGAGATCGCCGATGTCGGCCTCGGACCGGCGAAGCGCCGATTGAATAACGACCCCGCAGTTCTCCCGATAGCTGTCGAACAGCCGCCTGGTAAAGAAGTCCAGCGTCTTCTGGGTGTATTCCGAGCTTTCCATGTCCAGGCGAACGAAGCCCCTCAGGGCTCTGGCCTTGTCCAGGATCCGGGTCATGTTCGCCTGGCAAAGATTCTCGTCGATGTCGATTCCCATCTGGGTCAGCTTGACCGAGACGTTGACCTCTCGGCCGGCCTGGGCCAGTCGGTCGAGCATCTCGAGGTACTGATCGCGGGCCGCGACCGCCTCTGCCTCTACGGTGACGCTTTCGCCCAGGAGATCGAGTGAAGCCGTGATGCCGCGCTGGGCCAGCTCTCCCGCAGCCGCGACGGCTTGATCGATGGTTTCTCCTGCGACGAAACGAGAGGCGAACTTCCGGGCGAGCCGATTGCGTCGGACGAAATCGAAGATTCTGCGCTGCTCCGATAACCAGAGCAGACTCTGTCGCATGATCAGGCAGGAACCCCCTGTTCGGGTGATCGGGCAAGGCACCCGAAGCTAGCCGGGCTGGGGAATGGGACAAGAGGGATTAGCCGCGGATAAACGCAGATGAACGCAGGCGACAGCCACGGATGAACACTGACAACTGCATGGATGGCTCCCAGTTCACCATTAGGCTCAGTGACCGCGTCTAAGTCCCATAACTTTTGATTCAACAGAACCCCAGGAGGGCTCAGAGGGAATGGCAAAGTAGCTGGCACTGCTTCATCCCATTTCATCTGCGTTTATCTGCGGCTAAAGCATTCCCGTGTGATACCCGTCACGGGTTTGCCATTGGATTCTGATATTG
>DATFQK010000537.1:0-2801 GCA_035264345.1 Gemmatimonadales bacterium
AGAAAGACGGAAGAAGGATCAGCAATCACCTGCTGTCCCTGTTCGATCTGATCTCCCGTCGGGTCTCCGCCGCAAGATCCGAGACCGGCAGCCGCAGCCAGGACAATTAACCCGCACATCGAACGCTTCATACTCGGCACCTCATCGAGTGAGACTGTTAGTGACTGCGTTGGTCAACTCTACAGTGATTCGGGCTCAAAACCGGTTGCCCGATGTCAGATCGATACCCAGGAACTGCGAAATATCGGTTACCGCCGGACCGCCGAGAATGTCGACCCATCCCGGGATCCCGGTCTCCTTCAGATCGCTGGACTTGATCAGTGTGAAGGCCCCGAACCCGGACCGGTCGGCAAAGATGTAGTAATATCCTTTGCCTTTGGCGTAGCTCCACACCTCGTACGGTGGAGCCCGTCCCTTCTGCTGCTCCCGGAACACCTGGCTCGGCGGTCCGTACTTGGCATAGATCCTCCCCCGGTCCGACCGCCATCCGGAGACCGGGTTCCGCCCGCCTTCCTTGAACGCCCTGTTGGCGTAATCCACCGCCGCGTAGTACTCCTCCCGCCGCTCGTTCCTGTCGGTGCCCGGGGTAGGGTCCCGCTTCTTCCAGAAGTTGATCAGGAACCGGCGCTTGGCATCGACGCTGAGCTTGTCACTCCAGGCAGAGAGCTCCCTCGGCTCGGCGATGTACTGCAGCGGAGCGTCCGCGGCCTCCAGATCGGCCTCGGACATCTGGCCGAAGTAGCCCTCATCGCTGACCCGCTCCGCCTCGCGCCGGGAGACATCCTTGGCCAGAGTCTCACTCAAACCCGCCATGCTGAAGTCGGCTGAACGCTGAATGGTCCGGCCGCCCAGGTTGAGGTCCGCAACCATGACGTAGTTGCCGGGAGGCAAACCCGTGAGATCGAGCTGGCCCTTCAAAACGCTTCCTCCCGCGGTGACCTTCACCGCGAGAGGCTGGGTCTTCATCATGGTTTTTCCCGCCGAGTCCCTGATGGCCACCGCCAGATTGCCACCGGCATCCCGCTCGGCGTACGCCTCCAGCAGATAGAACACGGTGGCGCGCAAAGGCGTGAGCAGCACCCGGGCGGTTGCGGTGACCAGGTTGTTGCCGGTCCGGAATTCACCCGGCCGCGGCACCGTGTCGTTGGCGGTTGCCAGCCGCATTTCGGGAGCGATCAGCAGATCCGACGCCACGCTGGAATCGGTCAAGGCCTGCAGATCGGTAGCGCTACTCAGCTTCCGGCCGGAAACCGAGTCTTCTACCGCCACCTCAAGCCGGTATTTCCCGGGCGCTACGGCAAAGTCCACAATCTCGACGGTGTAGGCGTTCGAGTCTCCCACCAGACGCGCGTGACTCTGCCAGGACTGCTGGTAGAGAGCCAGCCCGGTCGAGTCTGCCACCCGGACTGCCACGGTGTAGCTGGCCTGGCCGCCCTTCTGCACCGGCTGAAGAGAGGCGAGCGGGATCTGCACCAGACCTTTGACCCGGGTTCGGTCCTGATCCGCCCGGTAGAAACGAACTGCCCGCAGCACCACCCCCGAGTCGCGCTGATCGGCGGCGACACCCAGGGGAGCGACGGCACAGGCAACTACAAGGATCAATTTCGAAAAGCTACCCATTGAATACCTTCTGCAAACGGGGGCGACCCGGAGATCCGCATCGCCCCTCACCGCAATGCTACCAGCCAAAGCTGACGCTGAAGAAGTTGGTTCCCCCGAGCACGCCCAGGTACTTCCAGGCGTAATCCAGGCCCAGATTGAAGTCGCCGCTGCCGTAATTGAGCCCGCCGCCGAACGCGAGACCTTGAAGGCTCTCCTCGTCGCTCAGCGCCGTCGTGTTGGGATCGATTGGATCGAGATTGTTGGCCGCGGTGTAGCTGTAGCTGCCTCGCACCGCGAAGCCGAAGTTGGATCCGCCCAGCCGCTCCGACATCCACTCGCCACCAGCGGAGAAGCCGGCCCCGTTGTTGTTCGGCTGGTTGAAGTCGGACACCAAGGTGAGCCGGTTGTTGTCTCCGGTAACCAGGTCGTACGCCAGACCCACCCGGAAAATCGTGGGAAGGTTATACCCAGTCGTCTTGAATTGGGACGGCTGGTCGTTGGACGGGACGTCCGGCTCACCCGGAATGGGCTCTCGAGGGGCTGTGGTCTCCAGCGCCTCTCCACTATAGGAAAGGTTGGTTCCAAGATTGGCCACCACGAAGGAGAAGCGAACCGGGTGACCGCTCAGGGACGAGTGGAAGCTGGTACCGAAGTCCACGGCAAACGCATTGCCTGAGGCGCTACCAAGGTTGTCGAATATGCCCTTGGCCGTGACTCCGGCGGAAAACCGGTCGGAGAAGTTCTGCGAGAACGTCAAGCCGGCAAAGGTCTCGCTGACGGAATAGACCGAGCCGGTGCCCTCGGGCTGCTCGACCGTGTACACCTGCTGGTCCTTGAAGCCGTAGGTTCCGATCTGAATGCCTATTGCCCTCGAGCCGCCGCTGAACGGGAACGCCAGCCCGCCCCAGCTATACCGGGTTTCGGCGACATAGTCGTAGGTGCCGATTGTGGCGCCCGCCCTCGGCATCAGCGCCAGACCGGCGGGATTGTAGTACATCGCGCTCACATCGGTGGCGATGGCGGAGAAGGCTCCGCCGAGGGCCGCTCCCCGGGCCCCTGCTCCAAAGAGCAGGAACTCGGCCGACGTGGTGCCGTATGCAGTGTTGTCCTGGTTGATGTCGTCCTGCGCCATGGCAGCCGCAGGAAGCCCGCTCAGCAGGGCTGCCATCAGGGCCAGGTGTCGTGCTGTGGTGTGACTC
>DATFQK010000538.1:0-2989 GCA_035264345.1 Gemmatimonadales bacterium
CCGGCTTTCCTGTCCTTAGGTAACTTCTTTTTATGACCATGCGCGGAATGATCTTCGATCTCGACGGGACCCTGGTCGATACCAATCCGGCCCACGTCGAAGCCTGGTGCCGCGCCTTTCGGCGGCACGGGTTTGAGATTCCGCCGGAACGGATCGTGCCGGAGATCGGCAAGGGCGGCGATAAGCTGGTCCCTTCCATTCTGGGCGTCGAAGTGGAGGACCGGCTGGGAGAGGAGCTTCGCAAAGCTCAAAAGGCGGAGTTCCTCGAGATTGCCCGGACCCAGCGTTTCCGGGTATTCCCCGGCGCAAGCGAGATCTTCGATGCTCTCCAGGGCCGAGGCATCCGTACGGCCCTTGCAACCTCCAGTGATGAGAAGCATCTGGCCGCAACTTCGGCTAGCGCCGGCCTCGATCTGACTCGGCTGCCGGACGAGGTGGTTTCCAGGAGCCCGGACGAACCAAGCAAGCCGTCGCCTGACCTGGTGGTGGACGCAGTGCAGAAGCTCGAGCTGCCCGCTTCACATTGCGCCATGGTAGGTGACACGGTGTATGATGGAGAGGCCTGCCAGGGCGCCGGTGTCGCCTTCCTGGGTGTTCTCACGGGACCTGCGACCGAGCAGCAGCTGCTCGACGCGGGAGCGATTGCCGTCTGGCGAGACGTGGGCCACCTGCTGAGCGAACTGGACCGGGCCATCAATATGGCCGCCTTTGCCGCCACACCCGGCGACTGACCGGCACCATTTTCCAGGAGCGCCGTCCGATGACGACGAGTGAAGCCACCGACTGGATGAACCATCCGGCCATCAGAGCCCTGGTCGATCAGGCGAATATGCTGGCACTAGAGGAGCGCATTACCCTGATCAAAGGGTTGATCCCCGCCATTGCGAACGGGCTGTCGGACGAAGAGTACGAACGGTTTGTCACCTTCGTGCGGCTGAAGGGCGAGCGCTACCTGGAGGCCAAATCCCATCCTGGTACCGGCCGGGCGGAGCGGCACACTCCCGGTGAACGAGAGCTGGAAGGGAGGTAAGTCAGCAGCGGGGCAGCGGGGCAGCGGGGCAGCGTAAATGTTGGTCTCACCCTGAAAGAGCTGCATGATCCAGCGAACATTCCGAAGCCTTTTTCTCTCCACCTGGCTCGTCCTCGTGTCCTGTCGAGCTGAACCGCCAAAGGCGGCCGATGCTGCCGGGCGCAACTCCGAGTCTCCTATCGAAACCAGGCTCGCCCAGTACACCACCGTCTCCCTGACCACCGATCTAACCAAGCTCAGTCCCCGCGATCGGCAAATGCTGCCGCTGCTGATTGCTGCTGCAAGGTCGATGGATGAGATCTTCTGGCGGCAGGCCTATGGCGACCGGGAGGCCCTACTCAAGAGCATCAGCGATCCGGCGATCCGGCGCTACGCGGAGATCAACTATGGACCGTGGGACCGGCTGAACAACAATGCTGCGTTCATAGCTGGAGCGGGACCCAAGCCGCCCGGGGCCGGCTTCTATCCTCGGGACATGACCAAGGAGGAGTTCCAATCGGCGGCTCAGTCGAGCGCCGGAAAGCAGCTCGGCAGCCAGTACACCATGGTTCACCGGGATTCGGCCGGTCACCTGGTGCCGATGCCCTATCATCAGGCCTTTGCCAGTCAGGTAGAAGCAGCGGCAGCCAATGTCAGAAGGGCCGCAGGGCTGGCGGATGATCCCGGATTGCGGAAATACCTGGAGCTGCGGGCCCGCGCGCTGGAGAGCGATGACTACCGGGCCAGTGATCTGGCATGGCTCGACATGAAAAACAACACGATTGATCTGGTGATCGGTCCCATCGAGAACTACGAAGACGAGCTCTTCGGTTATAAGACCGCCAACGAGGCCTTCGTCCTGGTAAAGGACAAGCAATGGAGCGCCCGGCTCGCTCATTACGCGGCCATGCTCCCGGGATTGCAGCAGGAACTACCTGTCCCTCCCGCCTACAAGCGGGAACGGCCGGGTACGGATTCCGATCTCAACGCCTACGATGCGGTCTACTATGCCGGAGATGCCAACGCCGGATCGAAAACGATCGCGATCAACCTGCCGAACGACGAGGAGGTACAGCTTCGGAAGGGGACCCGGCGATTACAACTCAAAAATGCCATGCAGGCCAAGTTCGAGAAGATCCTGCTGCCGGTTGGTGCCGAGCTCATCGCGCAGGACCAGCAGAGCCATCTGAACTTCGAGGCCTTCTTTTCCAACGTCATGTTCCACGAGGTAGCGCACGGGCTGGGGATCAAGAACACCATCAACCGGAAGGGAACCGTGCGCGAGGCGCTGAAGGAGCAGCATGGCGCCCTGGAAGAAGGCAAGGCTGATATTCTGGGCCTCTACATGATCACCAAGCTCCATCAACAGGGGGAGCTGAAGGCTCCGCTGGAGGACAATTACGTCACCTTTCTGGCCAGCATCTTTCGCTCGATCCGCTTCGGCGCTTCCAACGCACACGGCAGAGCCAACGCCGCTCAATTCTCCTTCTTCGAAGAACGGGGCGCATTCAGCCGGGACTCCGCTGCTGGACGCTATCGAGTGGACTTTCCAAGGATGAAGGATGCGGTGGACGCCCTGGCCGGCCAGATACTGCGGTTCCAGGGCGATGGAGACTATGTGGGCGTCACCCGCTTCATGGAGGAACGTGGCAAGCTTTCACCGGTGCTTCAGCGGGATCTCGACCGCTTGGGAAGTAAGGGAATTCCGGTGGATGTCGTGTTCGAGCAGGGTGAGCAGATCCTGAAATGACCCGCGTCGAGACCCGTCGTGGCCAAGCCTGAGGTCCACGTCAGGAGTGTTCGGAGACGCCGAACCGAGCCTCCGACGCCTCCCCTGCCCCAGCCGCCGAACATTCGGAACTGGCTGATTTATGCGGGCATGGTAGCCCTGGTTGCCTCCCTGATGCTGGATGGCTTCCTCCGGGACCACCCCCTACATCCCCTGCCCAAGCTTTCGTACGCGGCTGAGGTGCGCTCGGC
>DATFQK010000539.1:0-3440 GCA_035264345.1 Gemmatimonadales bacterium
CACCTTGCTGAGTGAGCGCCCGTCGCCCACCAGGAAGTTGTCGTAGGAGCCGCTCTGGATGTCGATGAACCCGGGCGCCACCACCATCCCCTTTGCGTCAATCCGCTGCCCGGCCTTGGCCTTGGCCAGCGAGCCGGCCGGACCAACCCAGGAAATCCGGTCCTTGGTCACGCCGACGTCGCCGTAGAACCAGGCGTTGCCGGTGCCGTCGATGACTCGCCCGTCACTGATGACGACATCGTAGCTGGACTGCGGAGCGATTCCGACTGATCCGGACGTGACCGCCGAGGAACAGGCGAAGACCACGGACACCGCTGCCACCAGGGCAACTCTCATTGTCGGACCCCTCGCTTTGCTAGGGCAAGATCCTTCGCTGCGCTCAGGATGACACCGTGCTTTCCGCCTGACCGCCCGACCGCCCGAGCGTCCGAGCGTCCGACCGCCCGGCCACCCTCACCGCCCCTTCGGCATAAGCGTCAACGTCGGCTGGGGCTCGGGCTGAATCAACTTGACCGATTTGACCTTGCTGCCGTCCATGGTGTAGTCGAGGAAGAATCCGGCCGGTGTGTCCCCACCGCTCAGCCGGAAGCGGGTGGGACTGACCGGAACCAGAGTGTAAGGTGGTTGTCCCGGCACGGTCAGCTTGAGCTGCCCTCCCACGATCTGCACCTCGGCCGTAATGGGAATGCCCGAGGCGGCAAAGGCGCCGGTGTATTTGGGTAGCTCGCTCTGGGCCAGCTGCACCGCCGGCGTGGTATCGACGACTTCGGGCTTGCGCTTGAACTCGGCGAGATCCTCCATCTTCATCTCGTCCACCTTGCTGTCGGCATCGAGATCGAAGGTGACGAAGCCCTTGCCCTGGCTCCTCTCCCGCCAGATCGCGCGGAAGGTATCGTGCTGCCAGTGCTCCAGGTCGCCCACCATGGTACCGTAGCGCAGCACCAGCTTCCCGCCGTCCTGTTTCACCGAGGCTTCGCCGTACATGCTGTCGGCGTAGGTGCCGGCGTATTTGTCCAGCGGCAACGAGGGCGAGGTGCCCTTGACCCTGGCGGCCTCGCGCTTCTTCTCCTCGGCCTTTCCCTGTGCCACCAGCTCCTCGAATCCCTTGTGCAGCTGGGCGCTCCAATCCTTCGGCGGCTGCTTGAGGAAGGCGTCGAACACCCGGTACATCAGGGCGTAGGTGAGAAAGTTGCCGCCCAGGTTGGTCAGGATCACGAGGCCGGTCTTCTCCTCCGGCATCATTCCCACCAGCGCGTGCATGCCGTCGATGTTGCCGCCGTGCTGCACGATCTTCCGGCCGTGATAGTCATGGAGGATCCAGCCCATGCCGTAGGAGCCGAAGTGCGCATCCTGCATCATCAGCTTCCAGGGTCCTTCCAGCGGCATGATGGTCTGCGGCGTCTGCATCTCATCGAATGCCCCAGCGCTCAGCAGGGGCTTGCCTCCCACCTTTCCCCGGGAGAGCTGGAACCGGACCCACTGCGCCATGTCGACGGCATTGGAGTTGATTGAGCCGGCCGGACCGATGTTGTCGATGTTGTGATAGGGGATGATCCGAACCGTGTCCTCGATCTCCTCGTGCGGACTGGCGACGTCAGGCAGCCGCTCGAGATCCTTGGTGCTGGTGTTGCTCGAGGTCATGCCCAGCGGCTGGAAGATCCGCTCCCGGATCACCTGGTCCCAGGATTTGTTGTTGACCCGGGCGGCCAGTTGCCCGGCGGCGAGGTACATGATGTTCTGGTAGCCGAAGCGGGAGCGCAGGCTCCAGCTGGGCTTGAGGTAGCGGACGTGGTAGAGAATGCTGTCGCGCGGAAGGTCCTGGGCGGCGTACCACAACATGTCTCCCCGGGCGAGCCCGCTACGGTGGCTCAAGAGGTCGCGGACGGTGATCTCCCGGGTGACGTAGGGATCGAACAGCTGAAATCCCGGCAGATACTTCGTGGCCGGATCGTCCCACTTGACCTTGCCCTGGTCCACCAGCATCGCCACTGCCATCGAGGTAAAGGCCTTGGAGGAAGACCCGATGGCGAAGATCGTGCGCTCGTTCACCCGGTCCGGCTTTCCCAGCGTCCTCACGCCGTAGCCTTTGGCCAGGATCACCGAGTCGTTCCGCACGATGGCCAGGGCCAGCCCGGGAATTTTCCAGTCGGCCATGCTCTTGGTGACGTAGTCATCGAGGCCCTGCAGCGGCTTGGACTGGGCCTCAGCCGCGGAGTGTGACAGGGTCGATACCACAAGAAGAAGCCAAACGACGGGTTTCATGCTCCGCTCCGGGAAAAGTCTTGCGCAGGCGGCCCATCAGGGTCATTGTTGAAGCCAATGTATACAATAATGAATCCACTCACCAGATGACTGTCTCGCGGTGAGGTTGGAATCGCTGAGCCTGCGGGAGATCCAGCTCCCTCTGAAGGAGCCGTTCCGGATCTCCTCCGGCATCCAGCGGTCCCGCCGGATCCTTCTGCTCCAGCTGGAGGCGGAGGGCGTCACGGCATGGTCGGAATGCGTGGCGCCGGAGGAGCCCAACTACAGCAGCGAAACCATCGACACCGCCTGGCACGCCATCGTCCACTGGGTGGCGCCCCGGGTACTGGGCCGTTCCTTCGCTGGTCCGGCAGAGGTCTTCCCCGCCCTGCAGCACAACTTCCGGGGACACCTGATGGCCAAGGCGGCGGTGGAGATGGGGATGTGGGCCCTGGCGGCGGAGCAGCGGCGCGTCTCGCTCGCCTGCCTGCTGGGCGGCACCCGGAGCATGGTGGAAGTGGGAATCTCGCTCGGCATCCAGGCGTCGCCCGGCGCGCTGGTCGAGCGGGCCCGGCGCGCGCTGGAGGAGGGCTACCGCAAGGTGAAGCTCAAGATCGAGCCCGGCGCCGATGTCGAGTACGTCAAGATGGTGCGCACCGAGCTGGGGCCCAAGGCCCCGCTCATGGCCGACGCCAACAACGCCTATTCCCTGGGACAAGCCGAACCGCTGCTTCGGCTGGACGAGCTGGATCTGATCATGATCGAGCAGCCGCTCGCCTGGGACGACCTCCGGCAACACGCCGAGCTGCAGCGCCGGCTCCGGACTCCGATCTGCCTGGACGAGTCGATCACGTCGCTGGAGCGGGCCCGGGAGATGGCCGAGCTGGGGAGCGGCCGGGTGATCAACATCAAGCCGGGACGGGTCGGCGGGTTCTCCGCCTCGATCGCAATCCACGACTTCTCTGCCGCACAGGGGATCCCGGTGTGGTGCGGCGGAATGCTGGAGAGCGGAGTGGGCCGGGCCTACAACGTCGCCCTGGCCTCGCTCCCCAACTTCACCAAGCCGGGCGACATCTCGCCCAGCTCGCGCTACTGGGAGCGGGACGTGGTGTCGCCCGAATGGACCATGCGGGACGGCATGATGACGGTGCCGACGGGAGCGGGGGTCGGAGTGAAGGTGGATCAGGAGCGCATCGAGC
>DATFQK010000540.1:0-3151 GCA_035264345.1 Gemmatimonadales bacterium
CTGACTCCCGTCGGGGTTCATGGTATAGATCTCGGTGAATCCGTCCCGGTCGCTCTGGAACGCGATCAGGTTGGGACCGGTCAAAGGCGGCGCAGTGCAGGTGACCGGGTAGGCGAGCGGCTGGATCTGCCCGCCCAGGACGTTCACGGGCTGAGTCGGATCGTTGGCCGGGGTGCAGTTCGCGGCCACATCCTCGATCACGAACGTATGGTCGCCGATCGGGATGCCGCCGAAGTCGCTCAGCCCATTGACCGGCAACTCCTGGCTCACAGCAGTGGGGCTCCCGGGATCGAGGGTCACGAGGTAGCCGTTGCTGTCCAGGCCGAGGCCCGCGGTGGGAGCGGTTACCCGCACGAACCCCACAGCGGGCGTTTCATTGGTCGGCTCTTGATCGTCGCCGCTGCAGGCGGCGATCGGGAGGGAGAGCAGCAGTATCAGGCGCGAGCGCACGTGACCTCCGCAGGGCTGCTGTTGGAAAGAGATGTAGATGGGATCAGGGCTCGGTAGCGAGACCTTACCGGCCCTACCCGATCATGTCAAGAAGGCTTCTCGGCGTCATGTCCGGTTCTGATTCCTCGCACCAGCTCAACAGCGTGCTCCACTAGCTTCGATAGTACACCCAGTCCGTCGCGCACTCCGCCGGGACTGCCTGGCAGATTTACGATCAGGCTCCTGCCCCGAACGCCGGCGACACCGCGGGACAGAGCTGAATGGGGGAAGCGGGGGAAGGACGTCATTCGGAGTGCCTCGGCGATCCCCGGCGCCTCCTTCTCCAGGACGGCTCGGGTGCCTTCGGGCGTGATGTCGCGTTCGGTGAGTCCGGTGCCGCCGGTGGTGAGGATCAGATCGGCCCGGTCGTTGTCGGCCCACTCAGCAAGAGTGGCCGAGATGCGGACGATATCATCGGGAATGAGCGCGCGCTCAGCAACGGCGTACTGCCTCTCACGCGCCCACGACGCGATGAGGTCGCCCGAGGAGTCGGCCCGCTCGCCTCGGCTGCCCGCGTCTGAGATGGTGAGGATGGCCAGGCGGAGTGCCATGGGCCAAGAAGATAAGCTGGTTAAAGGTCGGGGCGCGGCGCTGCACGGTGTCACACTTCAGATGTGGCAACACCCCCACGCGACGGATCCCGGGATCACGTCGGGTGCGGCAAAGTCGCACTCAACCGGGTTTTGCCCGCGTTCTCCTGCGTCAGCGGGCAGGCATGAAGCTTGAGGCTGCTCCGGTCCCCACCCACCCTGAGTGATTTCTGAGCCAGCCACTGATATCCACGGATGAGCCACGGGTCGTCTTGGTGGTCGAGGACGAAGACATGGTTCGCCGGACCCTGACCCGGGTCCTCAATCAGGCCGGTTACCGTACCCTGGAAGCGCACCATGGCAGCGAGGCGCTGAGCATGATCGCCCTGGCATATCCTTATCTCCACCTGGTCATCAGTGACGTGCTGATGCCGGAGCTGGATGGACGAGCCCTGGGCCAGCGGCTGCGCGAGCGCTACCCCGCGCTTCCTGTGCTCTACATCTCGGCCTATGCGCCGGATGACCTGTTTCATCGCGGCGCTCCCAACCAGAGCGCGCCGTTCCTGCAAAAGCCGATCGACCCTGACGAGCTGCTCAGAGTGGTCGAACGGCTTTCACACCAGAACGCCGGGACCTCCTCCATCGCTGGCCGGTCGCTTGACTAGGACTTGACTGGCGGATGACAGAGTTTCGGGCGTACTATCAAGGGCACTACCAAACCAATGTTTAGACTGGCCTTGCGGGCGGCGCCTTGGCCCCGGCAGGCCTCGGTAGAAAGGATAAGAATGTGATGTCCCCGGTTTCGTTCCGCCGCGTTCTGGCTCCGGCAGTTGCGGCGCTGGTCTGGGTGTCAGGCTGCAAAGACGACTCCAATTCAGTCACCGCGCCGGAGCCCTCGGCTGCAGTCGCCACCACTACACCGCTCTCCTTTACTCACGTAAGTGCCGGAGCCACTCACACCTGCGGCATCACCACCAGCCAGCTGGCGTATTGTTGGGGTGACAACGGAACCGGCGAGCTGGGCACCGGCACCACCATCGCCCGCAGCAGCAAGCCCGTCCCGGTCGCCGGCAACCTGAAGTTCGTTCAGATCAGCGCCGGCGTGGGGTTCACCTGCGGGATTACGACCGACACCTTCGCCTACTGCTGGGGCAGCAACTCCAACGGCCAATTGGGCGTGCCGTTCAACTCGGGCCCGTGGAATAAGCCGGTTGCGGTCGATGGTGCGCGCAGGAGGTTCCAGCAAGTCCGCGCGGGGTTCAACCATACCTGTGCAAGAACTCCATCCGGTGTGGGCTTCTGCTGGGGCAAGAATCAGTTCGGGCAACTGGGCGCGAACAGCACGGTGGCGACCAGCACAACCCCGCTGCGCGTCGCCGGCGGACTGGTGTTCGACCGCATCGTTGCCGGGGGACATTACAGCTGCGGAATCACCACGGCTCACCTGGCCTACTGCTGGGGAAATAATGACGATGGAGCACTGGGTGATGGTACGACCACGGACCGTCGCATGCCGGTGGCGGTCCACGGTGGACTCCATTTCCGCACGATCGTGGCCGGCGGCGGAGGTTTTGAGGACGAGCAGAACGAATCCCCGGAGCCAGCCCACACCTGCGGCGTCACTACCGAAAGCAAGGGCTACTGCTGGGGCTGGGGAGGCCTTGGTGAGCTCGGTGCCGGAACGATTCCCACCCCTCAGCGAACCCCGGTTGCAGTCGCCGGCAATCGCAACTGGACTCAAGTCATCGCCGGGTGGATCCATACTTGCGGCGTCACCGCATCCAACGTCGCCTTCTGCTGGGGATTCAATTCCGAGGGACAAAACGGCAATGGTACGACAAGTCTGAGTAATACGCCGACCCGGGTTTCGGGGAATCTTCTCTTCGCCGCGGTTACCACCGGAACAGCGGACAGCCAGATGTCGGGAATCCACAGTTGCGGACTGACCACCGCTGGCCGGGTGTATTGCTGGGGTCTCAATGAGTTCGGCGAGCTGGGCGATGGCACCACCACCCGCCGCTTGAGTCCGGTTGCCGTCGTCGGACCCTGACCGGGAGCGCTTCGAGCCGACGCATCCTTTATAACGTCAGGACTTTCCTTCGAGCTGGGGGTTTTCTCTATGAGAAAGCTCC
>DATFQK010000541.1:0-3667 GCA_035264345.1 Gemmatimonadales bacterium
CGAGTGTATGTGGATGCCATCATGCGGCTGTCTCCCCCGAGTCATGAGCAACAGCATACCCTGCGAGCGGAGCTGGCAGTCCCCCGCAGTGCGGTAGAAGAGATTCTCCGTCGAGCCGCGCAGGTGCTCGGAGTTCTTACCCAGGAGCTGGGCGTGGCGGTGGCCCCCGCTCTGGATCAGGTGGTGCTGGAGCGACTCGAGCTGGTTCAGGTGAGCTCCGAACGCCTGCTCCTGGTGTTCAATCTTCGGAGCGGTGTGGTGCGCACGATATTCGTGGAAGTTCCCCGGCTGGTGGCTCCCAATGCGGTGCAGCATGTGGCGCAGATCCTCAACCAGCGGCTGGCTGGACTCACCCTCAAGGACATTCGGGCGACGCTTTCCGAGCGGCTACGGGACTGCGGCAGCGAGGACGATCGCGAGCTGCTCAACATCTTCATCGCCGAGGGGGATGGTCTCTTCGACCTGTCGAATGACGAGAATGGAGTGGTGCTGGGCAGCGCCCAAATGCTGGCGGACCAGCCGGAGTTCGCCTCCAACGCGCGGATGCGCGAGCTCCTCCGGCTCACCGAAGGACGCGATCTCCTGAAACAGGCGCTGGAATCCCGCCGCCAGCGGGGGCTTTCGGTCACCATCGGGGCCGAAAATCCCGATGCCAGGCTCAGCGATTTTACCCTGGTCACCTCCTCCTACCAGGCCGGCAGTCTGAAGGGAGTCATCGGAGTGATGGGCCCTACCCGCATGCCCTACGATAAAATCATCGGCCTGGTGGAGCACACCAGCCGTCTGGTGGAAGGATTGCTGGAGTGAGCGAATTCTACGACCTGCTCGGTGTCACCCGGGATGCTTCCGAAGCCGAGATCAAGAAGGCCTACCGGAAGCTGGCGATGGAATTCCATCCGGATCGGAACTCTTCGCCGCAAGCCGAGGCCAAGTTCAAGGAGATCACTGAGGCGTACGAGATCCTGCGCGATCCACAGAAACGGGCAGCCTACGATCGCTACGGCAAGGCCGGGATCGGCGGAGCTGCCGGTGGCTTCGGCTTCCACCACGTGGATCTGAGCGAAGCGCTGAACATCTTCATGCGCGATTTCGGCGCCATGGGTGGCCTCGAGGGCCTCTTCGGCGGCCGCCGCACCAGGGCGGAAGAGCGGCGGGGCCAGGACATCCGGGTCACCGTTCGGCTCACGCTGCAGGAGGTTGCCCTCGGCGCGAAGAAGACGGTCAAGCTCAAGAGTCTGGAGCGGTGTACCACCTGCGAGGGCACCGGAGCGAAGCCGGGGACCAAGGCGACCACCTGCGGCACCTGCAACGGGAGCGGCGAGGTGCGGCGCGCCACCCGCAGCATGTTCGGCCAGTTCATCTCGGTGGCACCCTGTCCTACTTGTGGCGGTGAGGGCACCATCATCCGCGAGACCTGTGATGTCTGCCGGGGCGAAGGCCGGGTTCGGGGCGACCGCAGCGTGACCGTCGATATCCCCGCCGGCGTCTCGACCAACAACTATCTGACGCTCCGCGGACAGGGTGCGACCGGTCCCCGCAACGGTCCCAGCGGCGACCTCCTGGTGATGCTGGATATAAAGGAGGACGATCGGTTCGAGCGGCAGGGCGACGACCTGATCTTCGATCTTCCCCTCTCGTTCTCCCAGGCGGCCCTCGGCGGCGAGCACGAGGTGCCAACGCCCTACGGTGAGGAACGGCTTCGGATCGCTCCCGGCACTCAGCCGGAGACGGTGCTCCGTCTTCGGGGGAGAGGCCTGCCCATTCTGGGACAGGACAACAAGGGTGACCTCCTGGTGCGAGTGCACGTCTGGACGCCGGAGCGCCTGACGGACGAGCAGGAACGCCTGTTCCGCGAGTTGGCCAAGCTGGAGGGAGAGGCACCCAAGCGCGCACCCGGCTTCTGGTCCAAGCTCAAGGAGGCGTTGGGAGCATGAGCTGGTGGGCCATCGACGTCCGGACGCCCGCCGATCGCAGACACGTGCTGGGTGCCTGGCTGGTGGCGCGAACCGGACAGGCGGTGGAGGAGCGAGACGATGGTACTCTGGTCGCCTTTGCGCCTGACGAAGACGCGGCCGATGCCCTTATCCGCGAGCTGGACCGAAGTAAGGACGGGCCAGTAGAGACCGAGTGCCACCCAATCGAGGCGGAGGACTGGTCCGTCCGCTGGCGCGAAGGGCTGGGCGCCCGTCAGCTGGGCCGGCTCACCATTGTCCCGTCCTGGTTGCCCCAGGCTTCAGATCCCGACCCGCTCACCGTCGTGCTCGACCCGGAAACCGCGTTCGGCAGCGGCGAGCACGGATCCACTCGCGCGGCCCTGACCCTGCTGAGCCGGCTGATCAAACCGGGCGATCGGGTGCTCGACCTGGGAAGCGGCAGTGGCATCCTTACCATAGCCGCAATCAAGCTTGGCGCGGCGAGGGCGATCGGCATTGAGCTCGATGCCGAGGCAAACGAGGTGGCCTTTCGCAATGCTGCGCGGAACGGCGTAGACCAACAGGTAGAGTTTCTCGAGGGGGACGCGGAGATCCTTGCTCCACTGGCCGGTCCGGCCGATCTCCTGCTCTCCAATATTCTGCGCACCGTCAACACCACGCTGCTGCCGGTGATCGCGGCATCACTCCGGGCTCGCGGCCTTGCCATCTTCTCCGGGATGGAGCAAAGCGAGGCGGACCAGTTCCGTAGCGATCTCATCGCGGCCGGATTCAGCCTGGTGCAGGAGACACTCGACGCCGGGTGGTGGGGGGTGGCTGCAGAGCGCCCCGAATGAAAGTGGTTCTCCCGCGGGGAAGCGGGAAAGCGGGGAAGCGGGTAAGCCTCGATGAGCATGAAATCCATCACCTCAAGGTCCGGCGAGCGAAGGACGGTGAGCCGGTTCAGGTGCTCGACGGGGCGGGCCTGGTTGGAACAGGAACGCTGGTCCAGATGGGACGGGAATGGATGGTGGAGGTTGGCTCCGCCGAGCTGCAGCCGCCGCCGGCGCCGCTCACGCTAGCGGTTGCCATGGGCGATAGGGACCGGTTTTCCTGGATGGTCGAGAAATCGGTGGAGCTGGGAGTGACCAGAGTCGTCCCGCTCCAGAGCGAGCGAACTGCTGGAGTGGTCACGCGATTGAAGGACGTTCACCTGGACCGGCTCCGGCGCTCGGCACTGGACGCCATCAAGCAGTGTGGCGCCGCCTGGGTCCCTGCCATCGACACTCCCAGGACACTCAGCGCATTCGCCGGAGAACCCCTGGGTGGCACGGCATGGCTGGCCGATGAATGCGGTGCTCCGGCTCCCGCCGCACTGGATGACGGGGCGGTGACGGTTATCATAGGTCCCGAGGGCGGACTGACCTCGACCGAGCGGGACACTGCAGTTGCGGCGGGCTACCAGCTCGTGAGCCTGGGCCTTCACACCCTTCGCTTCGAGACCGCCGCTGTTGCCGCCGCTGCTGCGGTGACCCACGCCCGGATGCGGAGCGCCCATGGCTGACTGTCTGTTCTGCCGGATTGTGGCCGGAGAGATTCCAGCTACGATCGTCAAACGTTCGGACGAAGCGCTGGCCTTCCGGGACATCGACGGCAGGGCGCCGGTGCACGTGCTGGTCATTCCCACCAGGCACGTGGCAGCCGTGCGGGACGCCAAAGGCGCAGACGGAGAGCGTTTACTCGGTCGCCTCCTGGCC
>DATFQK010000542.1:0-5047 GCA_035264345.1 Gemmatimonadales bacterium
GCCCGGAACGGTCATTCCCTTTGGCGGGTAGCGCACCGCCGCTGCTCTCGAGCGAATCGAGAGCTCTCTCGAGCCCGAGTTGCATGCGGGCAAGGGCGGGCCGGTATCGCCGAAGAACGGTGTAACCCACGGCCCCGGCTATGGGTAGGGGCAGGATTGCCACTGGAAGCAGGGCGCCGAGTGCCACCATCGCACCCGTCGCAGCCGCTCCCGTGCCGGCCAGCGCGGTCCCGCTCGCCAGGTATTCGTTCCTCACCTTACGGGCATCGGCCAGCAGGCTCACATGGGTGTAGCCTGATTCCAAAGCAAGGATGGTGGCCGAAACGGTGGCGGCGCGGGAGAGCATGAACGGCTGCTTACCGGCCCCGAGTGCCGCGGCGGAACGGCGAACCGCTGCCTGAAACCCGCCGAGCGGCTCCCAGGTTATTCGGCCGCGCTGCTGCCGCTGGACGCAGAGCAGCTCATTCCGCTCCATCCAGCGGAGGAGCGCCGCCTCGGCCTGATCCGCATCGAGCGGCACGACCCGCTGGGCAGTTGCCTGGTTGGGTCCGGCAACTCGGTCCATCAATCCCGGAGCGCTCGGGGTGCCGAGCGGGGAACGCTCCTCGAGCAGAGCCTGCTGAAGGTAGCGGACCGGAATGCCGACTTCGCGTCCCAGCGAGATCAGTTCGTCCGAGGTGAGCGTCTCGCCCACGTCGCGCTCTGCGGTTTGAAGCTCGGCGGCGCGCCGGATGATCCGTTCGAGTGCCGCGCGGTCGATCCGCGCGGGGGCAGGGCTCAGGGGACCCTCACTCATGCTACTCGGACGGGGGTGTCCGTGCCGCCTGGATTCGGAGCTGGGACATGAGGGAAGAGATATCTCCTGCCGGCAGGGCCGGTCCTGCCGGCTCGGCCGAGTCCTCGGGGCGCGGCGCGGTGGGGCGAGCCGCGGTGAGGAAGGGTTTGAACAACTCGATAGGGATGGGGAAGATGGTCGTGGAGTTGTTCTCCGCGGCAATTTCGGTCACGGTCTGGAGGTAGCGAAGCTGTATGGCGCTGGGCTCCGTCGCCAGAGTTCGGGCCGCCTGCGCCAGGGTCTCCGATGCCTGCAGCTCGCCCTGAGCCGCGATGACCTTGGCGCGCCGTTCGCGCTCGGCCTCAGCCTGCCGGGCCATGGCTCGCTTCATCTGATCCGGCAGATCGACGTCCTTGACCTCAACGGCGGAAACCTCGATGCCCCAGGCATCCGTCCGCTCATCGATGATCTTCTTCAGCACCGCGTTGATCTTTTCTCTATCCGACAGGAGCTCATCCAACTCGACCTCGCCGAGCACCGATCGGAGGGTCGTCTGGGCCAGCTGGCTGGTGGCGTAGAGGTAGTCCTCGATCTCGATCACCGCTTTGCCCGGATCGGTGACCCGCATGTACAACACCGCGTTCACCTTTACGCTGACGTTATCCCGGGTGATCACGTCCTGGGGCGGGATGTCCAAGGCCACGATTCTGAGCGAGACCCGCTTCTGGGTGGCGAAGCCGGCCGGCAGGAAGATGAGGCCGGGGCCCTTGGTGCCCCAGGACCGTCCCAGAAAGAACGTGACTCCTCGCTCGTACTGACGCAGAACCCTGAGGCTCATGAAGGAATAGATCACCGCAACGGCGAGCGCAGGAAGCAAGACGTCCATGGTTATGCTCTCAGGCTGAATAAGACTCCACGATCACTGCCGCGCCCTGACCGCCGCCGATGCAGGCGCTGCCCAGACCATAGCGGCCACCGCGCCGCCGGAGGGCATGCAGAAGGTGCAGGGTGATCCGGGCTCCGCTGGCTCCGAGCGGATGACCCAGGGCAATAGCGCCGCCGTCGACGTTGGCTCGCTCCCGATCGAGCCCCAGCTCCTGCTCGACCGCAAGATACTGGGCTGAGAATGCCTCGTTCACCTCGACCAAGTCCATATCGTCCAGCTTGAGGCCGGCGCGGGAGAGAGCCTTGCGCGAGGCCGGAGCCGGTCCGATGCCCATGATGCTGGGTTCAACACCGGCGGTGGCCCATGCCACCAGCCGGCCCAGCGGCCGGAGACCCCGATCGGCCGCGACACGGCCACTGGCCACAACCACCGCTGCCGCACCGTCGCAGATGCCGGAGGCGTTACCGGCGGTCACCACGCCGTCCTTCTTGAAGTAGGGCGGAAGTTTGGCCAGCGCCTCAGGAGACGTGCCCGGGCGGATGTGCTCGTCCGCTGCCCAAGGCTCGTTCTGCTTGGTCTTTCGATTCGGAATCGGGATGGGAATGACTTCGTCATTAAACGTTCCCGCCTTCCAGGCCTCTTCGGCGCAGGCCTGGCTTCGCGCGGCATAGCAGTCGACCGCCTGGCGGTTGATCCGATAGCGTTGCGCCAAGTTCTCCGCCGTTTCGGCCATCGATAATCCGCAAGCGGGGTCTCTCAGTGCCTCCCAGAGCGTATCCTCCAATGGAGCTGCCGGCCCAAGCCGCAGTCCCCAACGAGCGCCGCGGACTACGTGCGGGGCCTGGCTCATTGACTCGGTGCCGCCGGCCAAGACCAGACGCGACTCTCCCAACAGGATCTGCTGAGCAGCCTGGATGATGGCTTCGAAGCCGGATCCGCAGAGCCGGTTCACGGTCAGCGCCGGAGTCTCGACCGGGATGCCCGACCGAAGTCCAACGTGGCGGGCGAGATAGATGGCATCGGCTGAAGTCTGGAGCACGTTGCCGAAGACAACGTGGTCGATGGCCCCAGGTTCCACACCACTCCGCTGGATGGCAGCCTGCGCCGCGTGAGTTCCCAGGTCCGTGGCTGAGAAATCCTTGAGAGACCCCCCGAAGCTGCCGAAGCCGGTTCGGACGCCGGATAGAAAGACGATGTCAGCGCTGTCGCTCACGTTGAGGTACCCCGGCGGGTGAAGTGTGGAGGGATGAAATATGCCCGGCTGGCCGGTCGCCGCAAAGCTCAGCGATCGGTGCCGGTCCGTTGGCGGGGCGAGACCGAGACTCCGCAGTGAACGCAGTGCTTCCAGGTGACCTCGAGCTCGGTATCGCACTCGGGGCAGTGCCGGATCGCCAGGTTTTGCCCACACTGGGGGCAGAAGTTGACGGCTCGTCCGGATGGCAAGGTGGCGCCACAGCGGTTGCAGCCTGAGACCGTATTGGGGGACGGCCGGATCTCCGGCTTGCTGCGGCTGCGCTTCCGCGCGGTCTCGGGCTTGGGAGCGCTCGGGGAATTTCTGGGGGCAAATCTCAGGTCAGGTTCCGGATCCAAAACCCTATCGACGGCAACTGGATCGAGCCGGATCGTTGCCGTCTCATACTGCTGAAGGATGGTCAGATCGGGATGGGGGCGGCCGAGCTCCGCTACGAGCTCGGTCCGGGCCTGGGCCGGCGCGGTGCGGGCCAGGCCGGCTTCACCGGCATAAAGCCGGAGCAATGCCAACTCGAAGTCTTCGCTGGTCTCGATGCCGAGGGCCCGCCGGTTGGCTCGGTAGGGCACAACCCCGTCCCGTACCTCGGCCAGGCTAAGGGCCCGGCGAAGGCCACCAGGGTCCTTGGCGGCAAGGTTCAGCACGATCTGACGAAAGAGTCGCTCCAGATCCACCTATGCTCTCCTGGCTCGGCTCAGAGACGCAATTCTTTGCACCGGGATTGATGGTATAACTGCGGCGTCTGCCAGCAGGTTTCGTGCTGAGGGGTTCGGCTCTGCTGATGGGAGGTTAGACCTTCTCGGCCAGGGGAAAGCTCTCGCCTTCCGCAACCCTCCTTTCCAGAATAGCGAAGGCCACGTCGGGGTCGTACTCGACAAACTTTCCCTTAGCCTGTTTGATCTCGAGCCAGGGTAAAAACCCCGAATCAACGGCACCATCCGAGCTCTTGCCGCCGCGAGCTGCGGCGATCGCCAGATCGTTGGCGTATTCGTTCTTGGGATGTCCCTGGTGCCCCCGAACCCAGGTCCACTGCACCTCGTGCAAACGGGCAGTCTTTGCCAGGTCCTGCCACAACTCCAGGTTCTCGATCGGGCCGGCCTTCCGAACCCAACCCCGTGAGGCCCAACCGGGAGCCCATTCCCGCATTCCCTTCACCAGATACTCGGAATCGGAGACCATGAGCACGCGAAGACGATTGCGCTTTCCAGCCAGGATTCGAAGCGCGGTGATGGCCCCAGTCAGGGCCATTCGGTTGTTGGTAGTGTTCGGAGTGTAGCTGTAAAAGTCGCGGCGCTGAATCTGCTTGAAGGCCCGGGCCTCGATCAAACCCCCCGTTCCACCCGGGTTCTCACCTTCTCGACCATTTCCCAGGCAGCTCTCGTCCAGATGAACGATGGCTACCCGGCTCACTCGATCACCTGAAAGCTCTCGATCTCCTCAAGGCGAAAGGTGAGCTCTTCACCCGTCATGGGTAGCCAGCCGACCAGCGCCTCGTGTTGGTCGATCGAGGCGACCCGCTGGGCCACCACGACATACTCGGTTCCCCGGCGGGACAGCGCGACCCGGAGGCCGTCCCTGGCCGCCCGTTCCAACTGGTCCATCCGTTCAGCGGTCCATCGAACTGTAGACATCTACGAACTCCGTTCTTCCAGATTTGCCAAGAGTAGCGGTACCCGCAAGAATGTGTGCTAGCCCAGCTGCCGGCTGACTCGGATAGTACCTGGGCTGCCGGCCACAATGCGACCGATTACCGCAGCCGCAGGAGTCTCTTCCTCGATCAGCGCTGCCAACAGCGCGGCCTCGTGCTCGGGAGGCACCACGAGAAGCAGGCCACCCGAAGTCTGCGCGTCCACGCAGAGATACCGGTCAGTGAGGGTCAGCTCGGCTGCCCACTCCACCCGGTCAGCTGCGGCGAGGTTCCGCTGAGTGCCCCCGGGGATCACTCCGCGGGAGGCAAGATTTCGCGTGTGCGGAAGTACGGGTACGCTGTCGAAGGCGATCTCGGCCGCCACCTTGCTCGCCTCCAAGATGTTGGTCAGGTGTCCCAGCAGACCGAACCCGGTCACGTCGGTGGCGGCGCTGACGCCGACCCTGAGTGCGGCTCGGGCGGCGCCATCGTTCAGCGTGGTCATCGAGC
>DATFQK010000543.1:0-5397 GCA_035264345.1 Gemmatimonadales bacterium
TGCGCCGTCAGGTCTCTTGTTCTCCATTGGCATCGTGCACGCGTTTACAACCAGAATGGCTGCAGAGAGGGCTAAGGCTACAGCTCCCCGGCATCGTGCTCGTCTCATGTCTCCTCCTCGTTTATGGTGGCGCTCTTGGGAAGGGCTGTTCCGGATCCACGTCCCAACTTAAAACCTCCAGCGGCTGCCGTTGGACGATCAGCTGAGTTGCTCGGCCGTACCAACTACGCGCCAAATGCGGTGGGTACGGGACATCGGCGCGCTCATGGTACGCGGCGTCGGCGCCTCGGCAGTACATCGCTGTGCTTGCGCCCCTCCGGTCAGACCGGCATCTTCAGAAAACTCCACAACACAACTCTGGTCTTCGATGCCTGCTCCATCTGCCGGGCCGGTGTCTTCCGATACCCGCCCGATAACCGACCTTCTTCTCCAGGCCAGCGGCGGCGATGGCGTAGCCATGGAAAGGCTCTTCCCCTTGGTCTACGAAGAGCTCCGCCAGATCGCGCACCGGGCACTTCGCCGCGAAAATCCCGGCCATACGCTCGGTACTACCGGCCTGGTGCACGAGGCATATCTCCGGCTGGTGGATCAGACCCGAGTGGAATGGCGGAATCGAAGCCATTTCTATGCGATCGCCGCTCAGGCCATGCGGCGCATCCTGGTGGACTACGCGCGCCAGCATCGGCGGGATAAGCGCGGAGGAGGGCGGCAGCGGGTGACCCTGGATGAGGGAGCAATTTCCCTTGAGGAACGCTCAGAGAACCTGATCGCGCTGGACGAGGCACTCACCCGGCTGGCTGCAGTCAACCCGCGGCTGAGTCGGGTGGTCGAATGCCGGTTTTTCGCTGGACTCACCGAAGAGGAAATCGCCCAGGCGACCGGCGTTACCGTCCGAACGGTGAAGCGGGACTGGATGAAGGCACGGGGCTGGCTTTACCAGGAGCTGTCAACGTGATCCCCGGCGGGGCCGAAGTGGAGTTGCTCCTCGACGAAGTGCTGGAACTGGCGCCTGAGGAGAGAGCACATTTTCTGGAGCGCATCGCCGCGCGAGACCTGGAGCTTTACGCTGAAGTCGAGCGGTGGCTTCGCTGGACCGAACGGCCAGAGGGTTTTCTCGACCAATCCGGAGCCGAGTACGTTGGACCCCTGGTAGCTGCCGCCGAAGAGATCCGGTCGGCCGAAGGGACGCGGATTGGCCCGTACCGGATCGTTGGCGTGGCGGGCCATGGTGGCATGGGGACGGTGTACCTAGCCGAGCGCGAGGAGCCCTACCATCAGCGGGTCGCACTCAAGCTGGTACGTGGTGCTGTCGCACTCGACGACCATATGGTGCGCCGTCTCGTCGAGGAGCGTACAATCCTCGCCTCACTGGAGCATCCTCATATCGCCCGCCTGGTGGATGGCGGGCTTACTGATGATGGGCTTCCATGGTTCGCCATGGAGTATGTCGAGGGCGAGGCGATCGATCAGTATTGTCGGCAGCACAACCTGCAGCTCCAGGCCCGTTTGCAACTCTTTCTGACGGTGTGTGATGCCGTTCAGTTCGCCCACCGTAACCTGGTGGTGCACCGCGACCTGAAACCATCAAATATTCTGGTCACCGGCACTGGCGAGGTGAAGCTGCTCGACTTCGGCATTGCTAAGCTCCTGGCCGAGGGTCGTCCCGATGCCACCCTGACGCAGACCGGGCTACGGGTGCTGACCCCCGATTATGCCAGCCCGGAGCAGATGAGGGGCGATCCGATTGCGGTCACCAGTGACGTCTACTCGCTCGGCATCCTCCTGTATGAGCTACTCACGGGTCAGCGTCCCTACCATCTCTCGGGCCGTAGTCCACTCGAGATCGAGCGTGCGATCTCGCAGCCGCCGACTCGCCCCTCGGCTGCGGTGGCGGATCTCCGGCTCGCGCGCCAGCTTCGCGGCGATCTGGACATGATCCTGCTTACCGCGCTCCGTAGGGAGCCGGAGCGCCGGTACTCGAGCGTAGAGCGATTCGCGACGGACATCCGGCGCTTTCTCAATGGACTTCCTGTAACTGCGCGTCCTGACACCCGCCGGTACCGGGCAGGCAAGTTCATCCGCCGTCACCGGCTCGGCCTTGCGGCTTGGAGCGCCGTCGGTCTCTCGTTGATCGTCGGACTGATTGGGACCGCATCGCAGGCCCGGGTGGCTGAACACGCGGCGGCGAAGGAGCGCGAGGTTAAAGACTTTCTCGTAGGCCTGTTCCAAGTCTCGGATCCCAATGAATCGCGAGGCCGGGAGATCAGCGCCCGTGAGTTGCTCGACCGGGGGTCTCGGCGCGCGGATAGCGCCCTTGCCCAATCCCCCGAGCTCCGATCCGAATTGCTGCACGTGCTCGGCACCATCCACCGCGAACTGGGGCTGCTCGGGCGGGCCGATACCCTCCTCGAGCAAGCTGTGCGACTTACGAGATCAATTCGCGGGGACCACAACCTGGAACTTGCGGCCCGGCTCACGGACTGGGGGAGCGTCCTTACCCAGCGAGCGAGGTTCCCTGCGGCCGATTCAATGCTTGGGGCAGCGTTGGCCATACGGCGCGCGATATTGGGAGCGGAGGACTCGAGCGTCGCCGCCACGCTGCGCGCGCTAGGAGATGTGGAAGCGGAACTCGCGAAAAATGACTCAGCGGAGACACTCTATCGCGAGGCGCTGGCCATCGACCACAAGCTGTTCGGTGATATGCACCCGGTGCTGGCCTTGGACCTGGACCGCCTGGGGACCGCCCTCTATCAGGCCGGTAAGCTCCCGGCCGCCGACAGCGCCCACCGGGCAGGACTCACCATTCGTCGCCGACTACTTGACCCGGGCCATCCGGCGTTGCTTGTCTCTCTGAACAATGTGGCAACGGTCAGCAGTGAGCTGGGCAACTATCGCGAGGCCGAACAGTTCCAACGGGAGGTGCTGGAGAAGCGGCGACGTTTATATCCTCAAGGTCATCCCGACGTGGCACGCGCACTCAGGGAATTAGCCACCCTCTTAAACAGCCCGGAACGCCCCGACCGGAAGCCCGAAGAGGCCGAGTCGCTGTTCGTTGAGGCGCTGGCCATCGATCGCGCCTTTCTCGGCTCGGATCACCCGGAGACAATTCTCACGCTGAATAATCTGGCCCCCTTGCGATACTGGAATGGGGACCTTGCCGGTGCCGAGGCGGCCCTGCGCGAGGTGGTCGCGAACTGGCAGCGCACCCTCGGCAAAGAGCACCAGAATACCATTAGCGCCATGAGCACTCTGGGAACCGTTCTGCGGGACGAGGGGAAATACCAGGAAGCGGAGGCGCTCATTCGCCAGGCGCTCGAGATCCGGCGCAAGTTGTTTGGCGCTTCGCACGATGACGTGGCGCAGAGTCTCGCCCAACTCGGCAGGTTGCTCCAGCTGAGGGGTGACTACGCCGAAGCGGAGCAGCGTTTTCGCGAGGCGCTGGCTATCGACCGCAAGCTCCTGCCATCAGGCCATCTACTCATCGCCTGGCGATTGTATGGGCTGGGTGAGGTCTTGACCGCCCGCAGTAGGCCCCGCGAATCCGAGCCACTGCTCCGAGAGTCGCTAGCAATTCGGACCGAGAAGCTGGGCCCCGATGAACGTCTGACCTCGGCGGCGCGTCGGGCACTCGGCGTCTGCCTGATGCGGCTGGGTCACTACACTGAGGCAGAGCACCTGCTGCTGGAGAGCTACCGCAGTCTGAGCGCAAGGAGTGACTGGTGGAGTCGGCAGGATGCGGTGGAGAGCGCCCGCCGGATCAGGGAGTTCTATACCGCACGTGGTAAACCCCGCGAGGCTGCCCGGTACGTAGCCGCCTCTCTGGTACGCCATGCCGCCGCGAGCCCGGAAAGCCCCCGGAAATAACCTATGTGGCGGGTTGACACAGGGCGCCAAGTCACTATTTTCCTCGGGCTTGGCGCTTTTTGCCGCCGGCAACATCGGATTACGTGACCCGCCCAGAACCCGCGGCCACCTCTGATCCTCCAATGACAACGCGTGGGGTCCTGGTGGGACCCTCATCCAGAGGCGAAGGCCCGGATGTGCGCGGAGCGATACCACGGGAATTCCCGGTCGGTCGCCCCGCTTTTTCGTTGACTAGAGACGAACTACATGGCCCGACAGACCTCCCTCGATCGCTACCGGAATATCGGCATCATGGCCCACATCGATGCCGGCAAGACGACTACGACCGAGCGGATCCTCTACTACACCGGCAAGAACTACAAGATCGGTGAGGTCCATGAGGGGGCCGCCACCATGGACTGGATGGAGCAGGAGCAGGAGCGAGGGATCACCATCACCTCGGCCGCCACCACCTGCTTCTGGACCAGGAACGGCACCCCCTACCGGATCAACATCATCGATACCCCAGGTCACGTGGACTTTACCGTCGAGGTGGAGCGCTCGCTCCGCGTGCTGGACGGGGCCGTGACCCTGCTCGATTCCGTCGCCGGGGTCGAGCCCCAGACCGAAACGGTCTGGCGGCAGGCCGATCGTTACCGGGTGCCCCGGCTGATCTTCGCCAACAAGATGGACCGGGTCGGAGCGGACTTCGACCGCTGTCTCGCGATGATCCGTGACCGGCTGACCAAGAAGGCCTATCCCATTCAACTCCCGGTCGGGTCAGGCGAGACCTTTACCGGTCACATCGACGTGCTCAAGCGGGTTGAAATCATCTTCGACGAAGAAACGCTGGGCAAGACGTTTACCGAGTTTCCGGTGCCCGATCAGTATAAGGAAAGGGTTGAAGCCGCGCGGCACGAGGTCATCGAGGCCGCGGTCGAGCATGACGAGGAGCTGCTGGAGAAGTACCTGGGCGGCGCCGAGCTGAGCTACGAAGAGATCCAGCGCGCCATCCGAAAGGCCACCACTTCCGGGTCCATCGTCCCGGTGCTCTGCGGGGCGTCGTTTAAGAACAAAGGGGTGCAGGCGCTGCTCGATGCAGTCATCGACTATCTACCGAGCCCGATGGATGTGCCGCCGATTCAGGGGCACCTGCCGCTCCATGACGACACCCACATCGAGCGGTGCGCCTCAGATGCGGAGCCGTTCTCCGCGCTGGCGTTCAAGGTGGCGACCGACCCCTACGTGGGCCGGCTCACCTTCTTTCGGGTGTACTCCGGTTCGCTCAAGTCCGGGAGCTACGTCTACAACAGCACCAAGGACAAGCGCGAGCGCATTGGCCGACTGCTGCAGATGCACGCCAACAAGCGGGATGAGATCGAGGAAGTGCTGGCCGGCGACATCGCCGCGGCCATCGGCCTGAAGGACACCCGGACCGGGGACACGCTCGCCGACGAGGGGAAGCCGATCATCCTCGAGGCGATGAAGTTCCCCAATCCGGTCATCGACGTCGCCATTGAGCCCAAGACCAAGGCTGACCAGGACAAGCTGGCC
>DATFQK010000544.1:0-5988 GCA_035264345.1 Gemmatimonadales bacterium
GCAGCAGCTGGGCACCGAGCGGTTCTGGGCCTCGATCAACCGGTACTTGACCGGCCATGCGTTCGGCAACGCACTGAGCGACGATTTCCGGCGCTCGGTGCTCGAGGCCACCGGCAGAAACCTGGGCTGGTTCTGGAATCAGTGGGTGTACCAGGCCGGCTATCCCGAGCTGGTGGTGAGCACCGCCTACGATTCGCTGGATGGATCGCTGACCCTCACCGTAAGACAGGCACAAGTGGACACGGCCAAGGCCGACAGCGCCGGTCTCCGTTATTCCACGCCGGCCGTGTTCCGGGGTCAGGTCTCGGTTCGCGTGGCTACTGCGCGCGGCGATGTCCGAAGCCGCGTGATGCTGGATCAGCGGGAGCAGGTGCTGCGGATCGGAGGCCTCCGGTCGGCTCCGACAATGGTGGTGTTCGATGAAGAGAATGCGCTGCTGAAGACGCTCACATTCGAGCAGCCCACTGCCTGGCTGGAGATGCAGCTGGCCAGAGACCCCAACCTGTGGAATCGGGTCTGGGTGATCGAGCAACTCGCTCGGAGAACCAGCGACTCGGTGGCAGCCGTTGCCCTGGCCCGAGCCGCTCGCTCGGCGGACTACTACCGGGTGCGAGCCGAGGCGGCGGTCGCGCTGGGCGGATTTGAGCCGAGGTTCGGCCTTGCGGCGTTGGAAGCGGCTACCCGCGACACCTCCGCTGCCGTGCGCGAGGCGGCCGTGGCGGCACTGGGCTCACTGGGAGGAGAGAAGGCCCGGGAGCTGGCTGCTGCGGCCTGGCAGAACGACTCCAGCTATCAGGTGCGAGCCCAGGCGCTCGGGGTGCTGGCGCGCATCGATTCCGCCGGCTCGAAGTCTGTCGTGCTGGCCGGGCTGAGCACGCCTTCCTACCGTGACGTCATTCAGACGGCAGCTATAGCGGCGTCGGCTCGGGTGGCGGATTCAGCGATTGTGGATGGTTTGGAGAAAGTCCTGGGCCAGCAGGAGCTGGCAGCGAAAACCCTGGCGACCCGCGCGAGGGATGGCGACAGCCAGGCTCTGAGCATCCTGGTTCGTCACCGGGACGACAAGCGTTCCTGGGTCCGGCGTTGGGTGCTCGACGCCATAGACCAGGAACTGGGCAAGGCGGCGGCAGAGTGAGTCGAGCCCTCAGCCGCGGTCTGGCGCTGGCGCGGAGTCAGGCCGGCGCTCCCACCCGCGGCAGCCACTCCAGGACTGGGGCGACCAGACCGGCAGCGGCCGTTTCGTCTCCCGAATGGGGCAGTGTGAGCACGCGGTCCACTCCGGAGAGCCGGCCGATGGCGGCCGCATTGGTTCCGGCAGACTGATCTTTCCGCTCCGGGGTGGTCAGCACCACTCCCGCAGCCGGCACCCCCGCCAGTTCCAGCGCACTCAGTGTCAGCAACGTGTGATTGATCGTCCCTAGCCGGTCGGCCGCCACCACGAGGGCCGCCGCGCCCAGCGATCGCGCCAGGTCCACCATGTTCCATTCCCAGGTCACTGGCGCGAGCAGCCCTCCCGCTCCCTCGATGATGGCAACGTCCGGCCCATCGCTGAAGCGTTCGACTTTCAGGATCAGCGCGTCGAAATCAATCTCCGCGCCGGACCGCTCACTGGCCAGCACCGGGGCCACCGCCTCCGGCAAGCGGATGATTGCGTGCGCCGGCTGACTCTGCCCCGTCGCTCGCGCCAGCCGAACTCCGTCCTCCCGCTTGCTCGGCGAACCTGAACATCCGGTCTCCACCGGTTTGATGGCGACCACCGACTTCCCGGCCTCGATGAGCGCGCGCGCCAGGCCACAGGCAACCCAGGTCTTCCCTACGCCGATGTCGGTACCGGTAACCAGAAGCCGCATGCGCTACTCGACCGTGACAGTCGCGGTCATGAATGGGTGGGGTGCGCAATGATAAGGATAGGCGCCCGCCGAGCTGAATGTCTGGGTAAAGGCATTATCTGGCGCGAGGAGGGGCGAGTCCCACGCACCCTGATCGCTGCTGGAAGTGTGATCGGTGGGCGTCGACTCACAATTCACCCAGACGACGCTGGATCCGGCCTGGATCTGCACGTTCTGGGGCTCGAAGGCGAAGTCGTGGATGGTGACGAGCGTCGATCCGTTGACGAGTGAGCCCGGGGGAGAGCTGCACAAGGCCGAATTGTCGATTGCCGGTTCCGAGTGCTCGGAGAAGCAGGCGACGAGAACCGCGGCCAGCGCCAGACCCGCCAGCGCCAGCCGGCCAGGAATACGGCTCATGGGCCCTCCTTCACGATCACCACGCCCTTCATGAAGGGATGCGGCTGGCAGAAAAACTGGTAAGTGCTGGGCCGAGTGAAGGTGTAGCGCCAGGTGCCGCCTGACTTGATCAACCCAGAATCGAAGCTTCGATCTACCGCCGTCACGCTGTGCTCCAGAGGATCGTTGTTGGTCCAGGTTACCGTGGTTCCGGCCGTGATCTCTATCCGATTGGGTTGGAAGGCGAGGCTCTTGATCCCCGCTTTGATCGACGCCTTGCTGGCTGCCATGGAGGTGTCTCCCGCAGCCGTCGGTCCTGCCGCCGGCGGTGGCGGGGGTGGCTGGTGCTTTCCGAAGTATCGCGAGAGCGTAATCGGGATGGTGAACTCGAACCCATAGCGAACCTGGCTGCTGCCGCGGGAGGCGCCCTGGAGAGTGGCAGTGTTGGTGTTGGTGGCTTGAAGCGACAGGGTATGGGGCGAGCCCGGAATGGCCAGCTGCACTCCGGCGCTCCAGGCCACCTTCTCGCCCAGGAGTGAGTCACGATCCGTCAGGGTGACCACATCTCCCGCTAAAGCAATGTACCGCTGGAGCCGCAGCACCACTCCTCCGCCCACCGCCACGTCAACGTCGCCTCCTTCGGATGGATCATCCAGAAACCGAGTCACCCCGACCAGTCGCACCTTGCCCAGCGCCCGTGCAACGGAGATCTCACCGTCCAGACCCTCTGCGGCCAGGTTGTATCCCAGCTGTCCGCCCAGATCCACCGCGGCTCCGGCATCCTGGGAGAGTGCCAGCCATCGCCCGAAAAACTCCCATTCATTGGGATAGCGGGGAGCCAGGGTCGAGTTGGTCGCGTAGAGAAACCCGATCATGGTGCGGTGGGGCAGGCCGGTGCCGACCAGGAAGGTCGGAAAGCTGGTGATCTTTCGCTCCGGCTCATCGCTCGCGACGAAGCGATGCAGAAAGTTGAACTCGATAGTGCCGGTGGGTGAGACCCATGCGCCGGAAATATTAGGAGGCCGATCGAGCAGAGACTGGGCCCAGAGCGGGCAACCGGCCGCGGTTGCGCAGAGCAACAGAGCGAGGAGCCGAGTCATCTTTGATGCTCAAGCATGGATTGCTCCGGTTGTCGGGTCAGACGATACTTTGGCGCTATAGAACGTTGTTCGCCAGGGCTACGCATTTCCCGGACGAGGAATCATGCTTCACCAACAATATCCCCTTCTGCTGTTGGGCGGCATTGTCGCCGCGGGTCTGGCCTGCTCTTCGGACTCGAGCAAGGCTGCTGTGGGCCAGCACTCCACCACCGGCGGCACCGCAGCGTGCAAGCCGCTGGAAAGCCGAGAGCCCAACGCGCCGAATCAGCAGCCCGCCTTTCCCGGCCAGACCCGCGCCTGTGAGGAAAAGTCGAACGTCGCCTTTGATGTTACCGTCGTGGCGCGGGGGCTCGAACATCCGTGGTCGGTCGAGCCGCTGCCGGGCGGAGATCTGCTGGTTACCGAGCGGCCCGGCCGTATGCGGGTGATCTCGGCGGCGGGGAATGTGGGTCCGCCGCTCGCCAATCTGCCCAAGGTCGAAGCCAAGGGACAGGGTGGACTGCTCGATGCCGCGCTGAGTCCCTCGTTCGCAAGCGATCGAACCATCTACTGGAGCTTTTCGGAGCCGCGTACCGGCGGCAATGCCACCAGCGTCGGGAGAGCGGTGCTCTCAGAGGACCGGAAGAGATTCGACCAGGTGAAGGTCATCTTCCACGCCATGCCGACTTACAACGGCGACAAGCACTTCGGCTCTCGCCTGGCCTTTGGCCCCGACGGCAAGCTGTATGTGACCCTGGGTGAAAGATCGGACAAGGAGATGCGACCGCAGGCTCAGCGGCTCGACAGCGATATGGGCAAGATTCTCCGGCTCAATCCCGATGGGTCGGCGCCGGATGACAACCCGTTCGTGGGGCAGCCGAACGCGCGGCCGGAAATCTGGACTCTGGGCCACCGAAACGTGCAGGCGGCAGCCTTCGATCCGCAGGGCCAGCTGTGGGAAGTAGAGCATGGCACCAACGGTGGAGACGAGCTGAATCGGGTCGAGAAGGGCAAGAATTATGGCTGGCCCCTGGTGGCCTATGGCGAGGAATATTCCGGCGTCCCCATTCCCGGCGCGGTAACCGCCAAGGAAGGATACCAGCAGCCGGTCTATTACTGGGACCCGGTGATCGCGCCGTCGGGAATGCAGTTCTACAACGGCGATGCCTTTCCCGCCTGGAAGGGAAGCGTCTTCATCGGGGGGATGGGCGTCACCAGCCTGGTCAGACTCAGCCTGGACAATGGCCGAGTCACCCGCGAGGAGCATCTGCTGAAGCAGAGGGGCCAGCGCATTCGCGACGTGCGTCAGGGCGCCCAGGGCGAGCTGTACGTCGTAACCGACCAGAGCAACGGGGAGCTCTGGCGGATAGCCCCGAAGTCCAGGGAGTAGGTGTGTAGCGCAGCCGATCCGGCCTGGTATACTGAGGCATGCCGACCCCCGAAAGGCGGCCGCTGGTCCTGTTCGGACGGGCCGCCCTGTTGCGATGTCCTAATTGCGGAGGAGGCCCGCTCTTTTCACGCTGGCTGCGGATGCGGGAGCGCTGTCCGGTCTGCGGCATCCGGCTGGCCCGGGGAGAAGAGGGATATCAGGTGGGCGCGTACATGTTCAACATGATCGCGGCAGAGCTGATCTTTGCGGCCATCTTTCTGGCCGTTCTGGTTTACACCTGGCCCGACCCGCCGTGGTCGCCGCTGCTGTACGGAGGTATTGCGCTGATGATTGTTCTGCCGGCCGTGTTCTATCCCTTTTCCAAGACGCTCTTCCTAGCCTTCGATCTGGTCTTTCGCCCTCCCACGGCGGTGGACTTCGAGTAAGGCGCCGTCTACCCAGCAACCATTGAGCTAGGACACTGCGCTCGTGGAATATCCTCCTGGCTGGACCTGCGAAAAAACTGTGCTGCAGTTCGAGTACTACTTCGTGAGCCGGCTCAAGCTGGCCGACGCCCTGGCGGTAGCGGAGCATCTGGAGGCATGTCCCGCATGCGCGCACCAGCTCGTCCTCTTCCGGATGACGGCGGGCCGGCTGTCACGTGCCTGACCGCATCATCGGGTTTGCCGGAAGCCTCCGGAAGAAATCGTACAACCGCGCGCTGCTCGAAGCGGCGCGCGAGCTGGCGCCCGAGGGCATGCTGGTTGAGACCATCGAGATCGGCGAGCTCCCCTTTTACAACGCCGACGTCGAGGCGATGGGCGACCCGCCGAGCGTGGCCGGCTTCAAAGCCGCGCTGCAGCAGGCCGATGGGCTGCTGATCGCTACACCCGAGTACAACGACGGTATACCCGGGCTGCTAGGCAACGCGCTGGACTGGGCCTCCCGTCTTCCAGGCCGGGCGCCGCTGGCGGAGAAGCCGGTGGCCGTGATGGGCGCCTCTCCCAGCCAGATCGGCACTGCCCGGGCCCAGCACCATCTCCGTCAGATCCTGTCCCACGTGCATGCCCGGACTCTCCCTCCGCCCGAGCTGCTCGTGGCCCAGGCCCATCAGCGATTCGACCCCGAGCTCCGGCTCACCGACGACGCCACTCGCAAGCTGCTCCGCTCGCTGCTGGAACGGTTCAGCCGATGGATCGAGCGGGAACGCGCGGCGGTGCAAGCAGAACGAGACCTGATGGCCAGGGCCCCGGCGTAATCTCGAATGCAGACCGAATCACAGGTCGCCGCCCTCGGGCATGTCATCCAGCTGGCC